>JANYKH010000062.1 GCA_025358235.1 Chloroflexota bacterium | reverse complement strand
TTATCATCACAGGGAAGCCGGCAATTTCATTATTTTCCGCACCACGCCCACGATGCCAGTGGGCATGAATCTCAATACCAATAGCAGGATGGCCGAATAGATGACGACGGCCCATTCCACAAAGCCGGCCAGCATGACCGGAAGCAGACTGATAAAAACACCGCCGAGCACCGCGCCGACATTGCTGCGCAAACCGCCGGTGACCACCATGAGAATCAGCAGGATGTTACCGGCGATACTGGCATAGTCCGGGCCCAAGAGGCCCGCCTGCTGGCTTAACAGACCACCCGCTAGCCCGATTATCGAGGCGCTGAGAACGTAGATTGTCCGCTTGTAGCCCATCACGTCCACACCCATCGCGGCAGCGCCCACTTCATCTGCGCGGATAGCTTTCATGGCGCGGCCGTGTTTGGATGATACCAGCCAGTAGCACAGAGCAAAAACAGCCACGGCGCAAATCAGGACAATGTAGTAATACCCGATGCCGTTTCTGAGATCGACTCCTAAAATTTCCGGGGGTTTAACGTAGATGCCGTTGCCGCCGCCGGTAAAACTCGTCCAGCGGTCAATAATCAGGTACATCATATAGGCGAAGGCCAAAGTGCCCAGCGCCAGGGTATGTCCTTTAAGACGCAGCATGGGGAAGCTGATAACCACGGCTACCGCTGCTGCCGCCAGGGGCGCAATAATAAATATTGCCAGAGGATACGGTACTCCCATCTTTACCTGCATCAAGGCCGCGGCGTAGGCGCCTATACCGTAGAAGGCGATGGGCCCGAAGTTGACCTGGCCCATGTAGCCAAAAAAGATATTGTATCCCAGCGTGGCCATCGCGCCGAGCAGTGCTATAACGGCGACATGCATCGTATAGGAGTTGCCAAAAAAGAACGGCCATGCCAGCAAAACGATCAATATGGCAGGCACAAGGATGCGGTTGAGGTTGCCTTTTTGGGGCATTTCGATTGCTTTTTCGACTTTTTGATTTACCATCTTTTTCCCAACCCTATTCTTTCTCAGGGAGAATGCCTTGCGGCCGCAGGACGAGAATGACAATCAATATTGCAAAGGTGCTGATTTCGGCCACCAGGGAGTTCGTGAATACGGTCAGCATGCTTTGAATCACACCCACAATAACACCGCCGATTACGGCGCCGAAGGGGTGATCCAGGCCACCCAGAACCGCGGCTACAAAACCGTTGATGGAGAGTGCCGTGCCCATGATGGCGATGGGGGTGGAGACCGGTGAAAACATCGAGCCGCCGAAAGCGGCAATAAAACCGGAAATCGCAAATGATAGCGTAATCATTGTCCATGTTTTGAGGCCGATCATCCGCCCGGCTTCGCCGTCCATGCCGATGGCACGCAGCGCGATACCCCAGCGGGTCCGCTGCAGGAAATACCAGTAGGCAAATATAAAAACCAGGGCAAAGCCGATTAGCAGAAGGTATTGAGAATGTACCGTGGCCGGGCCGATGGCGATGGCGGGAATATCGATGAAAGGCGCCACATCCATCGGGCGGTTCTTTGTAATAATGCCGGCGACATTGGCGATCAAATGGCTCACGCCCATCGTCGAAAGCAGGGCGATCTGGATGCCGTTACTTTTTAACAGGGGTCCGATCACCCATTTCAAGACCAGGACTGAAGCGATAATCAGGACGATGGCAATTACTAACAGGCTGGGGATAAGCCAGAAATGCCAAATAGAGACGGCGAAAGCCGTCATCAGTCCGCCCAGCATGAAAAAGTCGCCGAGAGCGAAGTTTAATACCTTGGTCGAATTATAAATAACAGTTAGCGAAAGGCCGATCAGGCCGTAGAGAAAGCCCAGGGAGACGCCGACGATGATGGCTTGTATTATGAGTTCCAATTTTCCTCCCCTCTCTGCGCCCTGCGTCAGTTCTATTACAAAAATGGGGGGAGACCCGGATATTATCCGCCTCCCCCCATTCTCATACTGCGCAGCAGGTAGAAACTAGAAACCGAGTAAACCGGTTACATTAGGCACGCCGGAGATGAATTTAAATTTGCCATCTTCGGTAACGGCCTTAACGGGACCGCCGGTCATGCCGACATGATCATCCGGCCCGAATCCCATTACGGAACCCGGCATTCCGGCAGCAGGCATCGGCCAATCCTTGATGGTTTCCAGCGTATCCCGGATTACTTTAGGATCGGTTGACTTGGCGCGCTTGATAGCCTCAGCCATAAGCATCATTTCATCGTAGCCGACATACATGACGCCCTGGGTTTCGTCAAAATCAGCGAAGCGTTTCTTCGTCCGGGCGGCGATGGCCGCGGCGGAGGGGTTGTTATCCAGGGTGAACCAGTCAACGCATTCTGCGCCGGCAACCAGCTTCGGAGGAAGCAGCGCCAGTACAGCGGAGATAGCGCCGATGACTGAGATGGTATGGGGTTTCCACTTGGCGCCGTCCATAGCGCGGTACATGGCGGCGGATTCAGTATCATAGTTCCAGATGATAACGGACTGTGCGCCGGCATCCTTTAGTTTCATCATCTGGATGGTTACATCGGTGGCGCCGAGCGGGGTGCCCTGGATTGAGACCAGTTGGAGACTGGAGAATTCAGGCAGGGCGAGCAGTCTGTTCTTCAGGGTATCAAGAGCGCCCTGGCCCCAGGCCGTATCGGTATAGTAGAGGCCGACCTTGGTGTATCCCAGGCTCTTGATTCGCTCGAGCACGGAGCGGAGGGCGTAATAGTTCAGGGAGAAATAGTTGAAGCCGTAGGGGGTAGGGGGCTTGGCACCGGCATCGGTCATGCCCATGCCCACCAGGGGGACCTTGAGTTCGTTCGCGAGGTTAGCTGCGGCCAGACCGGAAGATGATGCCATGACGCCAACCAGGCCGACTACCTTGTCTTCGGTGACCAGTTTGCGGGTGAAAGTGGCGGTCTTATCAGTCTTGAGTTCATCATCATAGACTATTACCTGGACGGGGCGTCCCATAATGCCGCCGGCTTCGTTGATATCTTCAGCGGCGGAAAGGATGCCGTATTTCATGTTGGTATTAGTCAGAGATGAAGAACCGGTTAGAGACAGTACGGTGCCGATCTTGATCGGGTCGCCGGTGGGTTTGGCGACGGCAGCAGGTGATGAGGGTGCGGCAGTTGTCGCGGGGGCAGAAGTGGA
>JANYKH010000291.1 GCA_025358235.1 Chloroflexota bacterium | reverse complement strand
GGCGGCTTTCCCGCCGGAAGCGGCCAACCACGCCATCCAGTCCACGTTCACCATCACGGGCTTCGCCTTCGAGCCCGTCGCTTACGCCGGCAGCATGTCGCAGAACTCGACGCTGGACTTCAGCGTGGCCTTAAAGAACACCGGCGAGACGCCCCTTACCGGCCTTTCCTGGCAGCTGGGCACCGCGCCCGGCACGGATGTTACGCTGCTGGGCGACAACCTGCCCAGCGCCTTGGGCGCGGGCACCCGTGCTTTGCTTAATCTAAGGGCGCAGGCTGGTCCCAACGCCGCGTCCCAGGCCGAGTTTACCATTACAGCCACGGACATCAACAACGGCTTTGTCCGCACCCTGCCCGTGCGGCTGGCCGTAATGCAGGCCCTACCGCAGCCTGTAGCCACCCCGGCCGCCTTTGCCACAGGCATAGTGGCCGGGCAAAGCAAGACGCAGACCATCCTGCTGCAGAACAAGGGTTTCAACACCTGGTCGGGCGTGAACGTGGTTATAGCGTCCGAGGTCGCAGGCTTTGTAACGGTGCAGGGCTCGCCGTACTTAGGCGATATAGCGCCTGGCGGGTCGGCGTCGCTGGTGCTTAACATAGCGCCGGACGCGGAATTGCCTTCCTACACCTATGACGCAGCCAATTTAGTGGAAGTGCGCGCTTCCAACGCGGCCACGCTGGCCATAGAAGGCGCAATAACGGTGACTACCACAGGCAAGGGCACGGCGGCCTTCACGGTGATCAACGGCGATGTGGTAGTAGGGGACCCCGCCGAGTTCATCCCCAACGCCGACATCGCCCTTAACAGCATGGCCGTTCCCGATCTTAACTTCACCGCGCGCACCGGCGCCGACGGCAAAGCCGTGCTGGCCGAAGTCCCGGCCGGTAACTACACCTATAAAGCGTCCTACGGCAACTATCAGCAGGAGACCGGCCGCCTGACCATCGAGCCGGGCTTAACCAGCAACGTAGAGGCGGTACTGGTGCAGAACAACGTGAGTTACTCTTGGAGCGTAACGCCCACCACCATCCAGGACTTTTACGACATAAAGCTGGATATGGCCTATGAGGCGCAGGTGGGTATGCCGATGCTGGTCTCGGACACGCCACTGATCCACCTTAACGCGCCTGCGGGCAGCACCATCTATACGCAGGTAACGCTTAAGAACATGGGCCTGGTGCCGGTGACCAACGTGCAACTGGAGCCCGATGCCGACGAGTCGGGCATCCGGGTGGAAATGCCGTTCACCAGCATAGCCAGGCTGGACCCCGGGCAGTCGGTGGTGGTGCCGCTGAAGATCTATATAGTGCACACATCCTGCAACCAGAAGAGCGTGGCTTTTGTTTGCGATTATGACTGCCCGCACGGCAATAAAAAGACGCTTAAAGGCATCCTTGCCGGTGTCCTGAACGGCGGCCTGGAGAAAGCGTGTAATTACCTGGCCGCGATCATGGAGAAATTACCTGCCATCTTCGGCGGCGGGGGTGTTGGCCCTAAGCCCTGTAAGTATGCCCCCAAGATCGACGGCCCGGACACCCTGACCGCGGACGCTACCAGTTACTTTATAAACCCGCCCCCGTCCAAGAACCCCTGCCCGGAGTGCGACCCGCTTAAATGCACGGACTTCGTCTGGACCGCTGAAGGCGACGTGGAGATAACCGGCGGCCACCAGGGGTGCTCGGTAATGGCGAAGTTAAAGGCAATTCTGAACAACGACGGCGCAGGTTTCCTGAGCGCCGCCCATGTGGAGCAAAGCAAGTCGGTGAACGGGTGCAAGGCTACCGAAGTAACAATCGTCCCGGATATCGATAAATATCAAAACACGACTTCAGTTAAAGGCCCGGCCTTAAGCTTTCACGCAGATGTAAAACCAGAAGGCTGCGCAGCCGACTTGGAGTGGACAATAACCGGCAACGCGGGTAAATTATCTAATGCCAGTGGGCTAACAAACACATTTACCCCGACAATAAGCCAGGCGAATGCGCCCGATTACGCGGTAATAGTCGCAAACGACAAAAGAAACACGAATGGCAGGGTATTCGGCACGGCAAAAGTTTTTGTGGAGCCGCTAAGTATAAAAATCATTGATGTTTCTACCCCAAGCGAATATAAAGAGCCAAAGGGAGAGAATTCATTTATCGCCCCCAATGACACTATCGTCGCAAAAGCCGAGATAACGCCGTTGGCTGCGCATGAAATGTATAAAACTAATGTGCAATGGGTTGTCCCGTTTGGGGCAGCAAATGGGCAGGCAGATATTACGAATGCAGGAGAGGTTATAAGGTTTTCAATATCACAACCTCTAAACCGCATAGTGCCGCCATATGTAATAAATCCGTCGCTGGAATATGATGTTCAGGCCAGGATAAGTTTGCAGAATGATAATGTGTCGTATATCACAACAACAGCTCATATTAAACAGGACCCGTTGGATACTCTGCGACAGGAGTATGTTGACGCTGGGGCCGGCGGAATTCCGCCGCGCCAGGTGCTTACCAACCGGCCAGAGGATCGCTATCTAAATTTCAGCGATTACGACTACGGGATAGTAAAATGGGGTATAGACCTTAATGATAAATTCAAGAAACTTGGAATAACCAGCACACAACTCACAAGTGCATATAGGAACCCCATTAAGGAATTGAGGTTGTCAGGCAGTTTAAAAACTTACTTTAGAAGTTATCATGTTTTCGCTCAGGCCTTAGATTATATGCTGCCGTCCAGAAATGAGTACTCATCAGAAGAAAATTATGAGTTAGCAATATATGCAAAATATACGCTAGGAGCCAGGGAAGTGATATTGTACTCGGGCCCTCAAAACAATGAAGAAAAGCATTTCCTGCCCGCGGATC
>JANYKH010000240.1 GCA_025358235.1 Chloroflexota bacterium | reverse complement strand
CCGGACGATGGCGGAAATATCGGATGAAGAAAAGAACCGGGCCAGCCACCGGGCGAAGGCAGCGGCGCAGGCGCGGAAGTATCTGCTCGGGAACGCCCGAAAATAATTAATTTGAATGTGTTAAAATCGTCAAAGAACAATGGTTTGTATACTTCGATTGAGAACAGATCCATGCCGATATTGTTCTTAATTTCTTTCCTTCTGGGCATAAAACTTCGCCATAATTCAAATGTTTTGTTGTCGGAAAATGACATTTTGATTCGTTTTCCAACTAACTTCTTTTCTTTCAAAGTTTCCATTCTTGGCTGGATATTAATGTCCTTTTGAATTCCTGCCACCGGACCATCCTCTCAACGATTTATTACACATTCAAATTAATTATTTTCGGGCGTTCCCGAGCAGATACTTCCGCGCCTGCGCCGCTGCCTTCGCCCGGTGGCTGGCCCGGTTCTTTTCTTCATCCGATATTTCCGCCATCGTCCGGCCGAATTCCGGCATGAAAAAGATAGGGTCATAGCCGAACCCGTTGGTTCCTTTGGGTTCAGAAATAATAATCCCGGGGCATTCCCCGGTAAACAGCCGCACCCGCTCTCCACTCGCGATGGCGATGACGCAAACAAAACGGGCGGTGCGTTTTCCGGGGGGTACGCCCCGCAGGTTTTTTAAGAGCAAATTGTTGCGGTCATGGTCGGTGGCGTGCTCGCCGGCATAGCGCGCGGAATAAATTCCGGGGGCCCCGCCCAGCGCATCCACCACCAGGCCGGAATCATCAGCCAGAGTCATGATTCCGCTTCGCGCGGCGTATTCCTTCGCTTTAATCGCGGCGTTTTCCGCGAAGGTGGAGCCGGTCTCCTCGGGCACATTAGCGATGCCGAGGTCTCCCGGTGTCACAATCTCATAAGGGATGCCCTCAAGCAGGCTCCGGTACTCCCTGACTTTGCCTTTGTTAACGGTCGCCAGTAATATTTTGATTTTTAAACTCCCATATAGATAGTTTTTTAGCGCATCAATGTAAACAAACCACGTGCTAATACTCAATGCCTTTTCGGGCTAATAAACCGCGGTCGAACGGGTGTTTTACGCACCGCATTTCCGTCACCAGGTCAGCCTTCGCCAGCACGGGAGGGGCGGCATAACGGCCGGTAAGGATGAGGTCCATTTCAGGGGGTTTGCGGTTTAGGAGGTCAACCAAGTCATCCAGTTCAATCAGGCCGAAAGCCGCGGCTACGTTTATCTCATCCAGCACAATCAGGTCATATCGGCGGCTATCTATAGCCTGGCGCGCCTCTTGCAAGGCCAACCGGGCCTGTTCAATTTCTTCCGGTTTGGGGTGGGAGGGGTCCGCTAGGCAGGGGATGCCGAAGACTGAGACGTCGATGTTATAGTGCCTTAGGGCGTTGAACTCGCCGTAAGGATAATCGCCTTTCATGAAGAAAATGACATAAGGGCGAAGTCCGTGCCCGGCCGCGCGTATTACCTGTCCCAGGGCGGCGGTGGTCTTGCCTTTCCCATCTCCGGTAAAGACCTGGATGATGCCTGCCCGGTTATTTTCTGACAAAACTGCTTCCCGCTTTATTGGGTGTTATCTATTGAAATAATAGCTTCTTCATATCTGGCCAGGGTGAACAGGAGGTCTCCGAGGCGGTTGACGTATTGCAGAACAAAATCGTTGCGCATGCCGCCGCTGGCCCGGAGTTCGACGATGCGGCGTTCGCCGCGGCGGGTGGTGGCCCGGGCGATGTCCAGCGCGGCCGCCCCGGCGTTATCCGCGGGGATGACAAACCGCTGCGGCATTTTAAACCGTGATTCAAGATTAAGGATATGCGATTCCAGTTTGTCCACCATCTGCCGGGTGGCGGGGGGATAGGTGGCCAAAAAACGATCGTAGTCTTCCGGGAGGACAGCCAACTCGGTGTTTAACCGGAACAGCTCTTTCTGGACTTCGAGAATGATCGTGCGCGTATCTTCGTGCTTGACCAGGTTCCGTGCCAGGCCAAGAAAGGATATTACCTCATCGAGCGTGCCGTAGGCTTCACAACAGGGATGAGACTTGGGAACCCTGCGTCCGAAGAGGAGGCTGGTCTCACCCTGATCGCCTTGATTGAAAGTTTTCAGAAGGCCCCCCTAATGCACGAATTCCCCAAGATTCTAGCAAATACACTTGTCTTTGTCACGAAGCTGCTCCCCAATTCCGGACTCAACCGCGCCTGTTCGAAATATTATCTTAATAATCCCATAACAATCCTTCTCTACAATAAGAATATTCAATCAATTGTTCTGATTAACACGGCGGAGGGGTAGAAATGTTAAAACAAACACCTGTTTATTTTTCTTCCCACAGTAACAATCAGCCTTTTTATTCGTTATATAGGTAAATGAACGGTTTAACCAAGGAGACTAAAATGAACAAAATCAAAAATATACTTCTCGCCTTAATGGCCGTGATGCTTATTGGTGGGGGCGGCTACGTTTTAGGGGCCGGCGTCCAGTTTGGACCCACGCTAGCCTCAGCAGCCGCGCCCTACAGCCAGGACACGGTGATGTCTATTTATGAAACCGCCGGACCGGCCGTGGTAGAAATCATGGTCAGTCAACAGGGTGCCGGGGTTCTGGGGCGGGGTTTCTCCCAGGGCCAGGGTTCCGGTTTTCTGATTGACGGGCAGGGCCACATCCTGACGAACAATCACGTAGTTGAAGGGGCCACCGCCGTTAAGGTTCTTACCAAAAACGGCACGGTGGACGCCAAAGTAGTCGGCACCGATACTGCCGACGATCTCGCACTGATTTCCGTTGATCCCTCAGTTATGGCCGGTGTAACCCCCCTGGTGCTGGCAGATTCCAGCCTGGTTAAGCCCGGGCAGATGGCTATCGCCATGGGCACTCCTTACGGACTGAATAACACCATCACCGTCGGCGTGGTCAGCGGCGTCAACCGCACTTTGACCTCAGGGCTGACGGGCATGATACAGACTGACGCGGCTATTAACCCGGGCAACTCCGGCGGACCTTTGCTGGACGCTAACGGGCAGGTTATCGGTATCAACACTGCCGTCGAAAATACCAACGGCGCCAGAGGCCTGGGCTTTGCTGTCGCCTCCAATGTCGCCACTCGCGCCCTACCCTCGCTGCTCACCGGGCAGGCGGTTACCCGTCCCTGGCTCGGCATCAGCGGCGCTTCACTGACGGCCGCCACTGCCCAGACCCTGGGCATATCAGTTAATGAAGGCGTCTATGTCGCCAGCGTTGTAGCGGGCGGCCCGTCCGATAAAGCCGGGCTCAAGGGTGGAGTTGTTGCCACTGCGACCACGCCGGGAGTTGGCGGCGATGTAATTACTGCACTCGACGGCAAACCCGTACGCACTATTGAAGAAGTTGCTGCATATGTATCTTCCAAAATGGTCGGCGATAAAGTAGACCTGACGATCCTTCGCGCCGGGCAGACCATTCATATTGTCATCACACTTGAAGCACGGCCGGTCAATGCCTCGGTCAACGTTATCCCCGCCCCTTCACCGGCTCCAACTCCCCAACCCACCCCCCGCATCCCCCGGGGCCGTAATAACCAGCAGGGCAGGTAAGACTTACTATTAACCAATCCGGACCACAGTCGGGCTTTAAAACCCCCTGTGGTCTTATTTTATCCAATTCAGCCTTAATAGCGTCTTAACAATTGATTAGCATAATGGTCATAGTGTAAACTCAAATATTACACTTTCATCAAAACCCTTTTATTACGTTTTACACAGGAGCTTAAATTCGAGGTGATAAAAACAGTGAAGATGGCACGATTTTTTGTTTGTCTGGGCATTGTCATGCTGGCAACTATCGCTTTGATGCCAGTATTGGCCCTTGCCGCAGATACCCCCACCCCCACGGTAACCACCACTTCTACGAATGTTACGGCCACTCCCTCACCCTCCCCCACGGCCACAACAATTGCGGTGGCGACGCCCACCCCGACCCCCGCCCCTACACTCCCGCCGGAAAACCTCACCATTAACCCCACTTACCCGCGCGTGGAAGCCTCGGTTGGCGGCAAAATTTCTTTTGAATGTAAAATAGTTTTTGATGGTTACGCGCCGAAGGTATTTGACCTGCAGGCCCGCGGCCCCGCCGGCTGGGACGTATATATCAATCCCCAGTATGATGCTGCTACCAAGATTTCATCCATCCGCGTTGAGCCGTCATTTGCCGGTACAACGGTAAACGTCGTTGCCAGCGCAGTAGTCTTCCCTCTGCCGGACCCCGGCGATTATAAGATCACCCTTACCGCTTCATCCGGCACCCTGAAAGCCTCCTATGACTTGGTAGCCAAAATCGTTCCGGCGTACCGATTGACGCTGGTTTCCGCAACAGACCAGACCGCAATGACCGCGAAATCAGGCCAGGATAACTTCTTCTCCGTCAAGGTCCAGAATATGGGGACCGCGCCAATCGATCAGATCAAATTTACCGAAGTTAAACCTCAAGGCTGGACGGTAAGCTATAGCCCGAGCGTAGTCGATTCTCTTGCTTACTTCGACGAGAAAGCTGTGGATGTAAATATCAAACCCGCAGCCAATACCCCTGATGGGGACTATATCGTCAGCCTCACGGCTGAGGGAACTCAGTCCAAGGCGCAGCAACTGGATATCCGGGTCTCTGTCGTTAGCGAGAGCATCTGGCGCTGGGTCGGTGTTATCGCCATCGCCGTCCTGATTATCGGCGCCTGTTTTGGTTTTCTGAAATATATTAAGAGATAAAGTTTAGAGATAAAATTATCTCCTGATTTCCCCTCCCCGCCCGACCTCACCCTGGTTCCGAGCGGGAGAGGGGGATTTTTTATGCCTGAAAATAGTTCTCCGAGAGAGAATTAACGGTTTCTTAACAATTATGAAATAATATATATATGAGGTAGTGGTGGAATGGTAGCAAAACGTGTTCTCGTAGTTGATGATGATGCTAAAACCGTTGAACTGGTCCGGCTCTACCTGAACCGTGACGGCTACAAGGTGTTGGTAGCCTATGATGGTATTGACGCCTTGCGTTTGGCGCGGGAACACCACCCTGATCTCGTCGTCCTGGATATCATGCTGCCGGGTAAAGACGGTCTCCAGGTCTGCCGCACGCTACGCGCTGAATCCGATGTCCCCATAGTTATGCTGACCGCTAAAACCACTGAAGAAGACCGCGTTAAAGGTCTCGAACTTGGCGCGGACGACTATATTACAAAACCCTTTAGCCCTAAGGAACTGGCCGCCCGCGTGCGGGCGGTTTTGCGCCGCCTGCCTAAAGATGAGTTTATGCGCGGCCCTTCTATCATCAAAGCCGGAGACGTGACAGTAGATCTGGCCAGTCACGAAGCTTCATTCGGCGGTAAATTACTTAACCTGACCCCTGTTGAATTTAAAATCCTCACCGTCCTTTTGCGGGAACCCGGTACAGTTTTTAGCCGCGCCCGTCTCATTGAAAAGGTATTTGGCTATGACTTCGCCGGTTTTGACCGGACGATTGACGTGCACATTCTTAATCTTCGGCGCAAACTGGAACCAGATCCCGCCCATCCCCGCTACATCGTCACTATTTACGCCGCCGGCTACAAGTTCTGCAAGGAGCTTGATAAGTGATCCACGGGCTGCGTTTCCGGCTATTAACATCCTTTATCCTGGTTATCTTCGTCGCTATCGGCACCATCGCCTTCTTCGTCAGCCGCAGCGCTTTAGACGAAATAGAGCAATTTGAAAACCACTACCAGGAAGTCCAGATAAACCGCGTCGGCTATCTGCTTACCCGCTATTATTTTGCCCGCGGCGATTGGAGCAACGTCCAGAGCCTGGTGCAGCAGCTGGGCACCAGCGAGAGCCAGCACATTATTCTTACCAATAATACCGGAGTAGTGGTTGGCGATTCCGAAGCTAAAATTATCGGTGCTGACTATACTCCTCCTCCAAATATCCTTAAGGTACCCCTCCAGCCAGGTCCCGGCCCGGTGCTGGTAGTGCCCCGCTCGCCGCAGGATTCGCCGCCGGTGATGGTCAGGCCTACCGCGCCAACAATTGGCACCCTGTACTTCGGAAGCAGTTCCGGTACCGGGGCTCGCAGCCTGTCTGTCTCAATTAACCGCTTTATCCTGTGGGGCGGTATTCTTGCTGTTGTTATCGCGCTGATAAGCACACTGGTGCTTTCCAGACGAATCATTAAACCTATCCAGGCCCTGACCGTAGCGGCCACACGGCTCGGAAAAGGCGATTTTTCGTACCGGGTTAAGACGTCAGACAAGGGAGAAATCGGGCAACTGGCCTCTACTTTCAACCTGATGGCGGTTGACCTGCAGCGGAATGAAAAACTGCGCCGCAACATGGTGGCTGACGCCGCCCATGAACTGCGGACACCCTTGACAAACATCCGCGGTTATCTTGAGGCTATGTCCGATGGTGTTGTCCCCGCAAGTCCGGAGACCATTTCCAGTTTGAGCGAAGAAGCGGAGCTGCTTTCCCGCATCGTGAATGATTTGCAAGAATTGAGCCTGGCGGAAGCCGGGGAACTTAAACTGATGCGACAACCGGAAGAGATGGGGCAGCTTATCCGCAGCGCGGTAACCGCCATGCAGGGCCAGGCGGTAGCCAAAGGACTATCCATTAATTTCGATCTGGAAAAGAGCCTGCCGTTGTGCGATGTCGATGCCCAGCGCATCAGTGAAGTACTGCATAACCTGTTGAATAACGCCATAACTCACACTCCCAAGGGTGGGGAAGTAAAAGTAACCGCCCGGCATACCGGCAGCCAGGTAGAAATCAGCGTAATCGACACCGGCGAGGGAATCCCCGCTGAAGAAATC
>JANYKH010000239.1 GCA_025358235.1 Chloroflexota bacterium | reverse complement strand
CAAGAGCCTTTTTGCGGTTAGCGGGGTTGCTGTCCAGACCGATCAGAAAAACATCGGGGTTAATACCGCGCAAGCGTTTGATGAGGGGCCCGGCTTGTAGACCCGGCAGTTCCCAATCCATCAGTATAACATCAGGTGAATCTTTCGTTAACAACAAAACCAGGCTTTCACTGTCTGCCGCCTCACCCAGAATATTGATCCGGGGATTTTCTGTTAAAACCAGTTTCAGCGCAGACCGCACATCTGCCTGGTCATCTGCAATAACTACCTGTACCACCATCGGCCCTTCCTTAACCTCGTGATATATTAATTCTAAAAAATAACCCCCCGGCCGCACGTCAGGCAACCGGGGGAATTTTGACTGGTCAAGTGGCCAGGCTCGTTTTTATTTGACCAGATGCTGTTTCAGAGCAACCGTCACCGCTTCGGTGCGGCTGGATACTCCTAACTTTGAAAGCACGTTGCTGACATGGAACTTAACCGTGGACCGGCTGACGATCAACTTTTCCGCGATGCCGTTATTGGGCAGACCTTCCACCATCAATGCCAGGATTTCCATTTCCCGCTGCGTTAGACCAAAACCTTCATCGACCGGGTCAGTTCCCCGGGAAATTAAAACCTGAGCCGCTTCAGGGGACAGACTGGGCTGGTTGTTCATGGCCGCGCGGATCGCATCAGTCAGTTCTGCAGCCGAAACATTTTTCAAAAGATAACCGGTCGCTCCCGCCTTCAGAGCGCCCTCCACCAACTCCTTTTCCTTAAAACTGGTCAGCGCGATAACCCTGATTTCCGGCCAGCGTTTTTTTATACCCTTAATCGCTTCCACACCGTCCATCACCGGCATCATCAGGTCCATGAGAACGATATCAGGATGCAGTCTTTCACACTGTTTTATCGCTTCTTCCCCGTTGGCAGCTTCACCCACCAGCTTAAGCCAGTCAGATACCATCAGGACTGCGCCCAGCCCGCTGCGCACCACCGTATGATCATCGACGAGAAGCACGCGGACTGTAGTTGACTCAACCATGTTTTCCCTCCCCCGGCTCATTCCATTCAAGGCTTATCTCCGTACCCTGTCCGGGTTTACTGTTAATGACTAGTTTGGCGCCGATGCCCGCGGCCCTTTCCCGCATAATCCCCGTTCCGAGGCTCTGGGCAGAGACATCTGAGACGCTGAAACCCTTGCCGTTATCCGTGATCCTTAGTGAAACATGTCCCGGTTTACATTCCAGCCAAACCTCGGCCTTACTGGCGCCAGAGTGTTTGGCTACGTTATTAAGCGACTCTTGTGCGATGCGGTACATGGCTATTTTTACATCCGGGCTAAGAGCGCATTCGCCGAAAACCGATACCTGCACCGGAACTCGTGCACGGCCGGTGATGGATTCACCGAGTTGAATTAATAGATCTCCCATTTTCGCTTCTATCAGCGCCGCCATCGGCGAGGAAATACTCTTCCGGCTTGTCTTTATCTCTTTCTGGGTCTGGCTGATTTCTTCCGTTTTCTTGAAAGGCTCACGCCGGAATAAAATCTTCTGGGTGGTAACTATCTTTTCTGCGCTGGCCTTTTCCGCCGCTCACATTCCGGCGCTATTATACCTGTATAATTTCCCCACGTTGGCGGACATCCCTCCGGTTCTCTATGCTGAAATAGTTTTTATCAATGGGTTGATATCAATCTTCGCGGCGTATTACTTCATAAAATTCGGGTTCCTGGCCGCCGTAGGGATTCATTTCTGGACGGATATAATATTCCACGTCATCTGGGGGGCATTCTGATGGAATACGGTGAAACCGAGAACACAATTGAACTGAGAAGGCGGCTACACGAGGCTTTGGAGAAACTTCGCTCTTCCATTGAAAGACTGCCGGCAGGACAGACCAGGGAACGAATGGCCGCGGAATTAGTCGAGATCAGAAAGGTTCTCGTCGAATGGCGGCAGGCCGGAATCGCTCTTAAACTGTTGTCTGACGGTTCTCCCGGGACAGCCAGATCGAGAACACAATTTCCGCGCCCACCATCATGAGCGGAATTAAATAGAGGTTCTCCCTGCCCAACCCCCACCCCACCACGGTCACCGCCACCGGAATGACGACGGACATTACCATGTATGCCTTTGACTGGTACAGCCATGAAAATGGCATCAGGTGTGCCCCAAAAATCACTGCGATGATCATCACCATTCTTTCCGGCGCTCCGGCAAAAGCCCAAATCGCAATCAAAAGGTAGGCAAACTGGTTGAGTGAAAAGAGCAGCCCCAGGTTGTTCAGCGGGTTCCCGCGCACCGTGAATTCCGCCTTGTTCATGCGGCTGATTAAATAGGCCAGCGGCATCAGCGGCGCGGCGCAGCAAAAGGTCAGCAGGTTTCTGGCCGCAATGCTCTGGACCGGCGCAATCCAGACGACTGATATCGCCGCCCACAGGATTATTGAGGCGCAGATAAAAGAAATGCCGCGTTTTGTGCGGCGGGCGATATCCTGACGGGCTTCGTTAATATCATTCATGGCAAATAAACAAGGAATAAGTGGTCTTTAACTGTTGGGGATTAGAATGAGGAAAATGGCGGAGAGGGCGGGATTCGAACCCGCGATAGCCGAGGCTATACACGCTCTCCAGGCGTGCCTGATAGGCCGCTCCAGCACCTCTCCGTGCAAGTTGTATGACGGCCAAAAACTATTGTACCAGATTCACGGCTCGAATGGAATAAACGATTTGATCATTCGTATTTTTGTAGAACCAAACAATGACCGGGTGAAAGACGCCGGAACTTTTAATAGCTAACGGCACCAGAACAAACAAAAAACCGCCCTGCACTTAGGGCAGGGCGGTTAAAAGGCACGCAATTACCCTATAGGTCGCTTACTGGTTACTAAACGAGTTGTTTGGTCAGGGTTTCGGTTTCGTCCGGGACCATGCCGCTAAGCATCCGCTGCATCGCCATGGTGTGACTGCAAGTGCCCCAACTGGCAAAAAATTTGCAGTTGCAATGCCAGGCTCCGTCTTTATAGGTTACATTGTAGGTATCATTCGATCCCCTGAATTTGAGGCTGAGGTCGGAGAATGTGACGCGGTCCGGTTCCTGGGCATACCGCCGGGCTTTCTCAATCTTGCTAATAATACTTGACTGCATACGCCCCTCCTTAAAACAAGAAGCACTGGCCATTACAGCTCAGTGCTTCATATTCCCGCTGGTTCAACCATCCATGGAAAGAATTTCATCACCATGCACCG
>JANYKH010000219.1 GCA_025358235.1 Chloroflexota bacterium | reverse complement strand
CTACTTTTTGGCCGTGACTTTCTTCTTTATCCAGAATATCAGCGCGATAACCGGCAGTTGAATCGCCAGTAGTTTTAAACCCTCATACCACGGCAGTTCCGGGTTCAATATCCTGAAAACAATGTCAAAGATTAAAATTACGCCGTAAAGTATCAGGTCCCAGGGGAAACGTTTGATTTTTTCCAAGTCAGCAGTCCTTTGCTAGTCTTACGCTATGTGGTCGGTTATCAATAATATCATGACTGAAATCTGATCTCAAAAATAACCTCTTTCCATAAGCCGACTATGACAGTGTCTTCCTTACCCTTGATGATGCGATGACCAGAGTCAAAACGCCCATCGCCGCCAGAATTAAGGTGTCCCGCCACAGGTACTCGATCCCGATCCCTTTCACCACAATTCCCCTCACTATCCGTAAAAAATAGGTCAGCGGCAGAATCGCGGACAGCCACTGCGCCAGCTTCGGCATGGATTCGGTCGGGAAGATAAATCCGCTTAGCAGGATATTCGGCAGCAGAATTAAAAAGCTGGCCTGCATCGCCTGGAATTGTGTCCGGGAAATTGTTGAGATGATCAGACCAATCCCCAGTGAGAACATCAGGAAAAATGAAGTCAGCCCGAGGAGTAAAATCACGTTTCCCCTGATCGGCATGCCGAATACTACCACCGCCGTGATCAGAATCAACGCCACCTGCGCGTAGGCGATAATCACGTACGGTATCAATTTCCCCACTATCAACTCGCCCCGTCTCAGCGGCGAGACGTTCAATTGTTCGATAGTCCCGTTTTCTCGCTCCCGTACCACCGCGAAAGCCGTCAACAGTACCGTCAGCATGCCCAGAATCAGGCCCACCAGCCCCGGCAGATAGAATATGGAACTCTGCATCGCCGGGTTGTACCAGATGCGCGGCTGGAGCGTTATCGGCAGTCCCACCTGCATCGCCCTTTCCCGGCTCATTAACTCCGCCCCTTTGGACTGTATGATAAGCGTGGCGTTAGCCAGCGCCTGGATTCCGGCCGTCGGCTCGGACCCGTCCGTCAGCAGTTGCACCTGTGCTGTCTCGCCCCGTTTTAGCTTATTGTCATAATCCGGGGGGATAACCATTGCCACCCGCGCCTCCCCGGACTCTATTGCCTTTGTAATGCCGTCATAATCGATGGCGTAATAATTGACGGAAAAGGACTGCGTCTGCCGGAAGCTGTCGATCAACTCCCTGCTTTCCGGCGTGTTGCTGGCGTCCCACACCACCATCGAGATATGCTTTACATCCGTGCTCAGGGCGTATCCGAAAAGGGCCATCTGGACGATAGGAATAGCCAGTACCATCGCCAGTGTCCTCTTGTCCCTCGTGAGCTGGATAAACTCTTTAACGATTATACTGATGATGCGCTGCCACATTTGCGGCTCCTTCTACGGCTTGCCGGCTGCTGCCGGCGTCTGCTCTTCCACGAGCGCGATAAATACATCTTCCATGGTAAACGGTATCCGAGTAATGGACTCTACTCTGGCCCCGCCCCGCTCCAGCTTCCCTTTAATATCCCCCGCCGCCGCTTGCACGTCTTCCACTCTCAAATGAAGGTTGCTTCCGAAAAGGCTTATCTGGGGGTATCGCGGGTCCGCGGATAGCAATTCAAGCGCCCTGGCGAAATCCGGGGTGACAACTTCGGCCACCTGCCCTTTTATCAGTCCGATCTTGAGTTCGTTTGGTTTGCCCATCGCGATGAGACGGCCCTGGTGAAACATCCCCAGCCGGTGGCAGTGCTCCGCTTCGTCCATGTAATGTGTCGTTACGAAGACCGTCGTCCCGCTGTTGGACAGCTCCTCGATGAGTTCCCAGAAAGACCGTCTTGAAAGCGGGTCTACGCCTGACGTCGGCTCATCCAGAAAAACCACTTCCGGCCCGTGAATGATGGCGCAGCCCAGCGCCAGCCGCCGTTTCCATCCCCCGGAAAGGGCCTTAGGCATCATTTTTTCCTTGCCCCGCAGCCCCGCCATCTCTAGCACCCATTCCCGCCCCTGTTTAAACTGGGCCGGGTTTAGTCCGTACAAACCGCCGTAAAAACGGATATTTTCATCTACTGTAAGATCTTCAAACAGCGAAAACTTCTGGGACATGTAGCCCATGCGCCGCCGCAGTTCCCCGTCATTACCGGTTAATTCCTGGCCCAGCACCGTTGTCTTGCCGGAAGTCGGTTCCAGCAGGCCGGTTATCATGCGGATGGTTGTCGTCTTGCCGGACCCGTTCGGCCCCAGCAGCCCGAATATCTCTCCCCGCCCCACCTCAAAGCTGACATGGTCCACCGCCGTAAAATCCCCGAACTTTTTAGTTAAATCTATGATTTGGACCGCGGATTGCGAATGCACCCCGCCCCGGTCGATGTGCAGTCCGTGGACTGCCGCCGGGACGGCTGCATCTTTCGACTCTATTATCGCCAGCTTTTTAATCAGCGCATCCTCGAGTGACGGCGGCGCGGTTTCCATACGCTTCACAGTGACCGCATGTTTTTCCAATAAGGCCTTGATTACCGGACCCTGCCTGGCGGCATTATCGGAAATGATGTGTATAATCTCTCCGAAGAGGTGGGCGTTTTCCACTGCGGCCTCTTTTAGAGCGGCCATCGCTTTCTGAACGGGGACAGCCTCAATTTGTAATATCTCCGCGCCGGAACTTGTCTTTAAATTCCGTGGCGTATCGCATGCGATGATTTTCCCTTTGTGGATGAAAGCTACCCGGTTGAAGCGCTCCGCCTCGTCCAGGTAGGGCGTGGAAACCAGCACCGTAATCCCCGTCGCCAGGAATCCGGTAATCAGTTTCCAGAAGTCCCGCCGTGAAACGGGGTCGACTCCTGTCGTGGGCTCATCAAGGAAGATTACTTCGGGTTCGTGAATCAGACTGCACGCCAGCGCCAGCTTTTTCTGCATGCCGCCGGAAAGATACTGCGCCTGTCTGCCCCGGAATGGTTCCATGCGGCAGAAGCTCAACAGTTCTTTTTTGCGAGTCTCTGTCGTGGCCCGCGGGAGATTCCTCAGCCTTGCAAAGAAGTCCAGATTTTCGTCCACCGTCAGGGTGGGGTAAAGGTTGAACCTTTCGGAAACGTAGCCGATTTTGTCCTTGATCCGGCCTGCGTCATGGATCAGGTCCATGCCCAATATCCGTCCCGTGCCTGACGTTGGTAAGGAAAGGGTGCATAGCATCTGGATAATGCTGGTCTTACCGGCCCCGTCCGCTCCCACCAGCCCGAATATCTCCCCCTTTTCCACGCGCAGATCGATTCCACCCACCGCTGTCACGGCGCCGTATTTCTTTTCCAGACCCGTTGTTTCGATAACCGGAGTTGTCATAATATCAGTTTTTTACGATGACGCAGGGATCCTGACATCGGCGGACATGCCCGGTTTCAGTTTTTGTTCCGGGTTGTCCAGTTTTATTTTTACGGGGAAAACTGTTTTTTCCCGCTCCTCTTTCAGTTGCACGTTGCCCGGCGTGAACAGCGCCCGCGGGGAGATATAGCTGATTTCCCCGGTAAAGTCCTGGCCGGGGAACGTATCTACATTAATTATTGCTTTCTGCCCCAGCTTAAGTACCCCTATTCTGCTTTCCGGCACGTATGCCGTCACTGTCATCTTTTCCAGTTGGGAAATGACCAGAATCTGCGCTCCGGCCTGCGCAATCTCTCCGGCTTCGGCGTTCCGGCTGGCGATTGTGCCGCTGACCGGCGCGGTTAGCGTCGTCCGCCCCACCTGCACCTTGATGATTTCCAGGGCGGCCTGGCTGGCTTCCACCTGTTTTTGAGCCACGCCTACCAGTTTTTGCGCGGTGGCTACCTGGCTGGTGGCCGTAGCTACGGCTTTATCCGCCACGTCAGCCCCTGCCGTCGCAATATCATATGCCGTCTTGGCAGCGTCCACCGCCGCATTAATCTGCTGCGGATTATTCCTGATGTCCTGAGTGATCTGGAGTGTCTTGACTGCCGTATCCAGCGCGGCCTGCGCCTGGTCCATCTGTAACTGGGCCGCCCTGAGCGTCCAGAAATCTCTTACGTTGAGCGCCCCGGAAGTAAAAACATCCGTGCCCTGGCCCCGCGCTAGCAACTCCCGCCCCTTATTCAGGTCTGCGCTCGCGGATTGCAGGGATTGTATCAGCGCTGCAGTTTGGTCAGCGGTCAGGTTGGCGTTCAACTTTTTGGCGGTATCGTCAATCTGCACGATGGCGTCTACCATGAGTCCAACGGCTGTGGGCACGTCAAAACTGAAGGTGGAATAAGTATAGGGGTAACTTATCTTCCGGAAGTTATCGGTTGCCATTTCCAGGTTGCTTTTCGCGATGGTGGCCTGGCCCTGTGCCGCTACCAGCCGGGCATCGATTTCCAGTGGGAATTTTTGTACGTTTAAAGCGTCATCCCACGCTTTCTTCGCGCCATCTCGCATCGCCAGCGTCTGTGTTTTAGCTGTGACGGTCTGCTGCAGGCCAGCTTGCGCCTGTTCCGCCCCCGCCTGCGCCTGTTCCACCGCGGCCTGCGACTGAGCCACCACTGCCTCGGCCTGTTTCTGCTGGGCCTTCAATAACGAATCATCCAGCTTTACCAGCGCCGTACCGGCCTTAACCTGGTCGCCCTCCGCCGCGTTGATGAAAAGAATGCGGCCCGGTATTTCCGGCGCTACCGCTACATCTGTCGCCTCGATAAAGCCCGCAGTAATAATATCGTTGGAAACAGCCGTCCCCGCCCGCCCCTGCCACCAGAATACCAGCGTGGCGATAACTACCACTGCGATAATTATTATCGGGATTCGTTTATGTTTCATGATTTCCCTCCCGTGACGGGCGCCCGCCCGTCCGCAACCAGACCGTGCATTATGAAACCCATCAAATTTTCCAGTAATTGCTCTTTGGGTAATTTGTTGAGCGGGCTCGTCTCCCCTTCAAGGCTTTTCATAATTATCAGACCTATCATCATCCCACCCATCGCCCTCACCGCAACCGCACTGTTCATATTGCGGAATTCGCCGGCTTGTATCCGGCCCTTGAAGAAGATTTCCATCTGGTCGAGGAATGGTTTTATTAACTTTTCGAAGAACAATTTTTTAAGTTCCGGGTCCCGCTGAATTTCGCTGATGAGCGCTGGCAGCTGGTTCATCACGTCGCTTTGCAGAAGTTCTAACCGGTTGCGCAGGGCGGTTTCCAGCGTCACCGGAAAGTCCTTCCCTGGCGAATTCTGGAAGATAGCCAGCACCGGGCTGACCATCAATTTTTCGATTACAGCAATGAAGAGCTCCCGCTTGCTCTGGTAGTAGATATAAATGGTTCCCGCCGCCACTCCGGCTTGCTCCGCGATGTCCGGAATTGTGGCTGCGCTGAACCCTTTTTGGCAAAATACTTCCAGAGCGGCATTCAGGATTTGTTCACCCCGCTCGCCCGGGGCTGCTGTCCTTCGTTTTTTTCGCGCTTTTCTGATGATCATATCTTTACTCCATATTCGTGCCTGAAATGAATGAATTATCATTCATTGTACCTTGCCTCAGGCTTGCCGTCAAGATGTATCCGTGAAATATTTAAACGCGCGTTTAAAATATATGCAGTGATATTATATTGAACGGTCAATATTAACGGCGATATTGCGGCCTCCCCCTTGACACTCATTCCCGTCCGGTGTTACTTTAATGAAAACGATGAATATATCTGCCGGTTCTCCATCTGATTGGCCTGTTTCCGAGTCCGATTTTACCGGCTCCGGCGGGTTGAAAATTCATACCCGGACCTGGGTTCCACCCGTCCTTCCCCGGGCTATCGTTATCATTGTTCATGGACTGGCGGAACACTCCGGCCGCTACCACAGGTTGCTTAACGTATTGCTGCCCGCCGGTTGCGTTGTCGCCGCTCTGGATCTTCCGGGCCACGGTAAGTCCGAAGGTGCAAGACTTTTTATCCAGTCGTTCTCGGATTACCTGATTGACCTGGAAATGTTCATCGATCTTAATCAAAAATCCTATCCGGGGTTGAAAACTTTTATATTCGGCCACAGTTTGGGCGGCCTTATCGCCGTGGCTTATGCCATGGATAACCCGGAACATATCGCCGGATTGATACTCTCCGCCCCCCTTCTTAAACCCGGCGTCGGCATCACTACAACCCAGGTAAAACTATCCCGTTTTCTGGCCTCCGCTGCTCCCCGCATGGGCGTTGGTGCTCTGGATGCCAGCGGAATTTCTCGCGACCCGGCGGTAGTCGCCGCCTATCTTGCGGATCCTCTGGTCGCGCACGGCAAAGTTCCGGCCCGCACAGGGCATGAAATATTGCAGGCTATGGCGGAGCTTCCCGCCCGCCTTCCTGATTTTCGTCTGCCGTTTGTTATCATGCAGGGCGTGGAAGACCGGCTCGCCAACCCGGAGGGCAGCCGGATGATGTTTGAGACTGCCGGTTCAAAAGATAAAATACTCACCCTATACGAAGGACTGTTCCACGAGGTTATCAATGATCTCGGTAATGAACCTGTCCTGGCAGACATTGATGCCTGGCTTAGCGCCAGGATCTAATTCTTGTTCCGGCTAAGCGGGAATCCGGAAATACCGGTTCGCAGCGATTATCAATAACGCACGGATCAGGATAACCCTAAATTGGCTTTTGTAATTACTGGCTTTTGTAATTAATGCGGGCGCGCGGTATAATCAGTTTTGTCCCGGTAAATTCCAGGTGGTTGGGGTATCCGCGGAGGATAATCCGCGCTCAATCACACGGGTTTTATTGTGCTCATATTGTACAAATAACACCAACATGCTATAATAGTCTAGTTTTTGCTGGGTATATACGTCATATTTCTGGAAGAGGACTTAATGGTAGAAACTAAAGTTCAAAATAGCTACGATCTGATCTACATTGTGAACCCGGTGCTTGTTGATGAAGGACTTGAAACCGTCGTCAATAACATCAGCCAGTACATCACCGGCAAGGGCGGCGTCATCGTCGAAACCCAGCGCTGGGGCAAGAAAAAACTGGCTTACCCTGTCAAGCATTATCTTGAAGGGACCTACGTCATGATGAAGCTGCAAATGCCGCCGGCTATCGCCAAAGATGTGGAAGGGCAGTTGCGCATCACTGAGCAGGTTATCCGGCATATCCTTACCAGGGCTGAGTAAACTGAATGCCGAGTTTAAACAAGATAACGGTAATTGGTAACGTCGGTGGCGAGCCGGAAATGCGCTTTACCCCTAATGGTAAGCCGGTCACCACTTTCTCTGTTGCAACCAATTACGTATCTGCCGCCGGAGCGGATGGCGAACGTAAACAGGAAACCGAGTGGTTTAATGTCGTTGCCTGGGACCGTCTGGCGGAACAATGCAACCAGTTTTTGGCTAAAGGCAAGTTGGTCTACGCTGAAGGCAGACTCCGCACCCGTAAATGGGAAGGCAAGGACGGCCAGATGCGCACTAATATCGAGATTGTTGCCAGCCGTGTGTTGTTCCTGGATCGGCGTGGCGCCGCACCTAATGAAGAAAAAACCGAGGATGCTCCTCCCGGCGATATCGAGCCGGATGACATCCCCTTTTAGAAAATAGTAACTTAAGAAAATAACGAATTAAATAGTGCAGGCGGGAAGGATGACTCAACAACCAGTACAACCAATTCAACCGATACAGCAGCCGCAGTTCCAGCCCCCTCAGGGTGGCCCGGCTCCCCAGTTTTCAGGGCCGCCCCCGATGCGGACTGAAGGCAGACCCCCGGTACGCCGGTGGGATCGCTCCAAGTATGTCCCCAAACGCAAGGTTTGCGCTTTCTGCAAAGACAAGATTAAGGACATCGATTACAAGAACGTTAACCTGATTCGCCCTTATATCTCTGACCGCGGCAAGATTGAACCCCGCC
>JANYKH010000211.1 GCA_025358235.1 Chloroflexota bacterium | reverse complement strand
GTTTTCCGTCAGCAGCATAATCGCCAGACAGACGGCCCGAACTTCCAGCTTGGTGATGAGACCGCTGTCTTCTGCCCTTCGCTGGAATTCTTCATCCGGGATGCCGATGGAAGCTTCATGCTTTTTGAAATCGTCCTGAATAAGGATCAGGTAATTCAGAGGTGAAAACTGTATTTCAATCAGAGAATACAGCTTTGTGACGGTGACCTTTTCCATCTCCGTCCCCAGATCTTCACACACATACGCCGCACAGTTCGCGATGCCGTTTTCTCGCAGAATTGAGGCTATTTTGGCGGGAGTATTTTCGTTGTCCGTGAACAGGCCGATCTTGCGGTTGGCGCGAACAATACCGATGATCTCCTCGACCGGCCGTCCGTGAACGCTGGTCAGGGCGGCATCATCCCAGCTCTCCTTGATACGGGCAAAGGCGGTCTGCATCAGACTCACCGCCGGGATTACTTCCACGGCATCATTGCCCAATTTATCAACCAACAGGCGGGCGATGCCGAAAAAGTTGGGGTCGCCGGAGGCGAGAACGACCATATTACGTTTTCCGAGATTGTTTTTAATGTAATCTATGGCAGACGGTAAATGGCGATCCAGCGGGAGTTTTTCACCCGCAAAATCGGGGAACATTTCCAGCAAACGCCGACCACCGAGCAGAGTTTGTGCTTTGTTAATAAATTCACGCGTTGAAGGAGAGAGACCCCCGGTCCCTTCCGCCCCGATGCCGACAATGATTACCCTGTTACTCGGCGCTGCCATGGCCTAAGATCACTCCGTCAAAATCAGACATGATACATTTTACCGCTACTGCGCCGTTCACGCTCCGGCGGCTTTCAAGTGCGGCCAGAGAGCAGAGGCTTTCCGCGACTTTGGGGCGGTATGTGTCCGGCAGGCTTTGTAAAAAATGGGTCGCCGTCAGAGAGTCCGGCATCGCCTTCAAAATAGCTTCAGGAACGCCGCTTTCAGCGGCAACCCGGGCCAGAAATTTGAAATCAACCTGAGAATCTTTGACGTTGGTGGCCAGAAACCCGGCGGCGATCTTGCTGATTTTCCCAGGCATGCCCCAGATAACGACAGAAGTTATTTTCTTCTGAGCGCATTCTTCAAGGGTGAAGCCGACATAGTCCCCCATCTGAATAAAGCATTCCTCAGCGAGTTTCAGTTCACGCTGGGCGAATTTCTCCGTGCGGCGGCCGGTGGTCAGCACGACCCGGGTGCAATGGCTCGCTTTAGCCACATCCAGCGCCTGGGAAATGCAGGCGGTATAGGCGTCTAAGGAGTAGGGGACGACGATGCCCGTGGTGCCGAGAATTGAAATGCCCCCAACTATGCCGAGGCGCGGATTAAGGGTCTTTTTAGCCAGCGCTTCGCCGTCAGTTACTGAGATAACCACCTTGATACCTTTTTTATTCAACTCTTTCCCGGCGGCTGCGGTGACAGCTTCAGTAATCATGCGGCGGGGAACGGGATTAATGGCGGGTCCGCCCACCGGGACTTCAAGACCGGGCTTGGTGACACGGCCCACCCCGCTGCCTCCGTCCAGATTAATACCTGAGGTCTTTGCCCATGAAACCGTTGCGATAATCTCCGCGCCATTGGTGATGTCCGGATCGTCGCCAGCGTCCTTGATGACGGAGCAGGCAGCCTGAATCTTATCGAACAGGCATTTTTCGATTTTAAAGTCGGCTTTTTCCCCGCCGGGTAATATTAAAGTGTATTTTTTAACCGCGAATTGGCGGACAAGCGCCGTCATCGCGGCCCCGGCAGCGGCAGCAGCGCAGGCACCGGTGGTGTAACCGGAACGCAGGTTATCGAGTTTTCTGAGCGCCATGTTTGCCCTTAACCGTTTGATTTGGTAATTTACCGTAAATGCGGAGCAATTCTTTTCGGGCATCGCTGATGGTCAGCGGTACCCGTTCAAAAGTCACCCCGTCTTCACGTGCCATTATTTCGGCGAGGTGGGCGAGGCGGGGTAATCTCAGCGAAACGCCCCGGGCAATTTCAGGCCGGGCGAAGATTTCAACCG
The DNA here is from genome assembly GCA_025358235.1 of Chloroflexota bacterium. Lineage (GTDB taxonomy): Bacteria > Chloroflexota > Dehalococcoidia > Dehalococcoidales > RBG-16-60-22 > JACPQH01. The sequence continues at coordinate 9,114 of JANYKH010000211.1, read as the reverse complement.
GCGTACCCTGTGCCGCGACGCTGCCCCGATCCAGGATGACTATGCGATCGCAGAAAAGGGGCGCCAGCTCCACGTCATGGGTGGCCATGATGATGGTGATGCCCTTTTCGCGGTTTAACTGTTTTAACAAATTCATAATCGGGTTTGTGGAGCGCGGGTCAAGCCCGCCGGTCGGCTCGTCAAGAAGAATGACCTCAGGCTCCATGGCGATTACTCCGGCGAGAGCGATCCGTTTCTTCTGGCCGTAGCTGAGCGTATGGATGCCCCGATTTTTCAGTTCCGCCGCGGCGACACAGCGTAGGGCCTCCTCAACACGGCCCGGGATTTCGTTTTTAGCGATGCCCTGATTGATTATACCGAAAGCGACATCCTGTTCGACAGTCGCGGCGAAAAGCTGATCGTTGGGATCCTGGAAGACCATGCCGATATTATTGAAGATTTCCTTTTCAGGCAGGGACCGGAAATCCTTTTCGCCCAGGAAAATCCGGCCGGAAGATGGCTTAAGCAAGCCGATGAGCAGCTTAAGAAGAGTTGTTTTGCCGGAGCCATTGGCACCCATCAGCGCGGTAAATTCGCCTGTTTTGAATTGGAGGTCGACGCTATGAACGGCTTCGGTGCCCTCAGGGTAGGAATATGATACCGACTCTGTCCTGAGCATCAGACAACCCGCCCGACAAAGTACAGGCTTACCAAAACAAACGTGAGGCAGACAGCTACTGCGGCATCCGCCGGGGTGAGTTCATGATAATATTCGGTTTTCGCCGTGCCGAAGCCTCTAACCAACATCGCTTCAAAAACCCTGTCCGCCCGGTCATAGGCGCGCAGAATAAGCGAGGCGGCAAGGGTATTGGCACAGCCCATGCTGCCGGACCAGCCGCAATAGCCGAGACGGACGCGCTGGGCGTTTCTAACCGTCATAAATTCTTCAAACAGGACGAAAATATAGCGGTAGACCAGCAGGGCAATCTGGATGAACGTTTTGGGGATTTTGAACCAGGCTGCGGCTACCAATAGTCGGTCTGCGGAAGTGGTCATACTGAGTAAAAGCACGGCTGAAACTCCGCCCATTACCCGAGCCGCGGTCAGCAGTCCACGGGCGAAGCCGTCTGCATATCCAGTAAATGAAAGACCGGCGATATTAACAGAAAATAATGGTGTGCCTCCGAACAGGAAAGTCTGCATTATGAGGACAACAGCAGCCATTATTATGGGCATAAGCATGCGGATGGCGAGAAGTTTTAACGGGACCCTATTCCCAAGCAGAATGACGAATGAAAAGATAGCGAGCGCGAGCGGCGCGAGGACGCCCGGTGAGATCAGATTTACTACCAAAGCGGCCGCCGTAAAGGCCAGTTTGGTGCGGGCTTCAATCCGGTTGACGAAGCTATCGCTGCGGGCAAAAGTGTCGGAAAAAAATTCGGTATGTTCAAAAACTGACATATTTAATCCGGTTTATTCGGAGTGATGAGGACAAACTGTAAAATCTGAGGCCGGCGCTGCTGCAAAAGAACCACTACTCCGCCGGTGAATATCCCCTCCAATATACCGATGGGGACCTGGGTTATCGCGAAGGCAGCAGTGGTGGCGCCGAACATTCCGGCAAGAGAGCCGCTGCCGTGCGTGGCCGAGGCCAGTTGAAATGACGTGGTCAGATAGGTGGCCCAATCACCCAACAGCCCGGCGGCGAAGCCGCACAGGAAAAGGGGCGCTTTAAGCTTTTTAAAAAGGACAAAACTGCCGAAGCCGGCAAAAGAGCCGACGACGGCCATCGCAAACATATTGGCGCCCCAGGTGCTGAATCCGCCGTCGCCCAGGAAAAGCGCCTGGAGCAGCAGGGCAATCCCACCCAGCACCACCGTCATAAAGGGGCCGGCCAGCAGGGCTCCTAATGGAGTACCGCAGGGATGAGAAGACGTCCCGGCGATGGGGACGGGGATGGGAAAAACCGAAATGAGGAAAATCAGGGCGCCGGTGAGGCCCAAAAGAGGCAACAAAGCCCGATTTTCGGCGGTCTTTTTCTTAATGATATAGAGACCGATGCCCAGAAATATTAACGCAGGGATGAACCAGATCAAAGCCCACTCGGCGGGGAGGATGCCCTCCGCGATGTGCATGGCATAGGCGGGGCGGGGATAAAGTAGTATGCACATGGCAAGAATTGCGGCGGTTAGGAGATAATACCGGACTTTGCCGCGCATGTCAGACTGCCCGGTTAGCGGCCACTTTCAGCAGTCCATTGACCGTGGCGGCGGCCACCGGACTGCCCCCCCGCGTCCCCGTAATCGTAATATAGGGCACTTTAATGGTCATCAGTTTCGCCTTGGACTCTGCCGCTTGGACGAAGCCCACGGGCATGCCGATAACCAGGGCGGGTTTAGCCTCCCCGCGTTCAATCATGTCGATGAGGGCGAGGAGGGCGGTGGGGGCATTGCCGATGACGACAACAGAATTGTTCAATTTTGGGCCGAGATTATAAATGGCCGCGGCGGCGCGAGTGACAGCCTTTTCGGAGGAAGCGCCGTGGTTGTCTTCCAAAGCGCAGACAACCGCACAACCGAATTTCCTGGTGGAAACGGGGCTGATACCGGCGGCGGCCATGCGTACATCCGTGATAAAAGTGGTGCCCGTAGCGACTGCCCTGCATCCGGCGTCCACGGCGTCAGGACTGAACCTGACGAGGCGGGCGATATCAGCGTCCCCACTGGCATGGACGATTCTCTTGGCAACGGATTTTTCTTCAGGGGAGAGAGTGAGGGTGGGTAAAAGGGCTTCCACAATGTTCATGCTGCAGCGCTCGATGTCCTCAGGCGAAAGTGATATTGCTGAGGGTAGTGGCATGAGGTCCGGCGCGGCATCTACGAGTCGTTTGGCCAGAATTTCGATAAATGATTCGTCGAGGCCGAGATTTTTAGTAGTGATGAATTGGGTTTGGGGGTAACGCGCGGCCAACTCGCTGACCATTCGCGGGATATCTTCCATAACGTGCACGCCGGGGAAGAGGAAGTAGGGCATGACCACGACTGTTTTAATGCCGTTGGTGACCATGGAAGCGGCGGATTCATGAAGATCAGGGTGGCCAAACTGCATCGAAGCCCACGTGATTTCGGTTTCGGGCGTGAGTAAAAGCTTAAGCCCCCCCACCACCCGGCCCAGCACCTGGGGGACTTCTTTCGCCGCACGCTCGCCGCGGCTGCCGTGAATGAGAATAATGACCCCAGTTTTCATATCTAAATCAACCTTACTTGATTAAAGACAAGTGCACTTGATAGTATAACTACCCGGAGAGGTCAGTGTCAAACCGTTTATCATTGGGATGGATGCCCCTGGATAAGAACCAGTACCAATTAAACGGTCGTTTAACGTCTTGATACCGGCAGTCTAAACTGCTAAATTGAGATGAAGCCTTGCGAATTTCCATCGTCCATGAGGAGAGAAAATCATGACAATGCCGCAATTTGCCAATCTGTTGAGCCCGGTAACAATCAACAAAATGGTGCTGAAAAACCGTATTGTCATGGCGCCGATGGGCACCAGTTTCTTTACTGAAGACGGGATGGTCACCGAAAGGGCCAGAGCCTATTATGAAGCCCGCGCCAAAGGCGGCGCCGGGATGATCACGGTGGAAAACACCAGTGTTGATCTTTACCGGGGCATGCAGACATGGGGACGTCCCGCTATAGATAGCGATCTAGCTATCCCCGGCTTTGCGGATATTGCCGCTTCTATTAAAAAACACGGTGCGAAGGCCGCAATTCAGTTGATTCACACCGGACGCATTGCCAGGTCCAAGTTGGGTGGATTCCAACCGATTGCCCCCTCTCCTCTTCCCTGCCCTCCGGGAGAAGCGCCGGGCTTCGGGGAAATGCCCCATGCCCTGACGATAGCTGAAATCCAGGAAATAATCGGGCTATTCGCCGCGGCGGCAGGCCGGGTAAAGAAGGCCGGTTTTGACGGTATTGAAATTCACGGGGCTCACGGCTATTTAATAGCCACGTTCCTTTCTGCTTTTTCAAATAAACGCAATGACGAATACGGCGGCAGCCTGGAAAACCGCATGCGGCTGCTGGTGCAGGTTATTCAGGCAGTACGGCAGGTAGTGGGGCCGGACTTTGCGCTGTGGTGCCGCATTAACGGAATAGAGGGGGAGGCGCCGGGGGGTATTACCCCGGTGGAAAGCCAGGAAATTGCCGCGAGGCTTTCCGGTCTCGTTGATGCCATCAGCGTTTCCCGCTTCGGTTACGGCAAAGACACTCTGCTCACTGCCCCCGATGAACCGGGCGCCGCCCTTCCCCTGGCCGAGGGAATTAAAAGGCACCTTAAAGTGCCGGTCATTATCGCAGGGCGAATCAGCCCGCAAATCGGGGAAAAAGCAATTGAGAACGGCATGGCGGACATCATCGCGGTGGGCCGTAATTTCCTGACCGACCCCGATTTCCCACACAAAGTAGCGGATGGCAACATCCCGGATATCCGCCCCTGCATGACCTGTTTTTACTGCCAGGATATAGCGAAGACCAAGAACCAGCCGGTGACCTGCGCTCTCAATGCACTGACCGGTAAAGAATACGAACTGGCGGTGGTGCCGACCAGGACGCCCAAAAAAGTGACGATCATCGGCGGCGGGCCGGCCGGTATGGAAGCCGCCCGCGTACTCTCGCTGCGGGGCCATCAACCGGTTTTGTTTGAAAAGGACAGCCGGTTGGGCGGGCAGATGAACCTGGCGGTTATTCCGCCGCATAAAGCGGATAGAATCGGCCCGGTCATCAGCTGGTTTGAATACCAGATGAAACAACTTCACATCGCCGTCCATCTAAACACCGAGGTCAACGTTGATTTACTGCGGGACATGAAGCCGGACTATGTTATTCTGGCGGCGGGCTCCATGCCTTTCATGCCACCGGTTCCCGGTATTAAAGGGGCCAACGTTATCAGCGCGACAGATTTGCTGGCAGGCCGCGCAGAAGCGGGCAAAAACTGCGTCGTCATCGGCGGAGGTGCGACCGGTTGCGAGACCGCGGAATATTTATACGAGGACGGCAGTCAGGTAACGGTAATCGAAATGCTGCCGGATCTGGCCCTGGAAATGGGTTCAAAAGACCGCTTCAGATTAATGACGCGGATTAAAGAATTGCCGATTACGTTCATTACCGGGGCCAAGTGCGTGGGGATAGAAGAAAGCGGGGTGCGGGTGGTGAAGGGGGGCAAGGAACAACTGATACCCGCGGATACTATTATCGTGTCCATCGGGAATAAACCCAATAACGCGCTTTATCCCGTACTGCGTGAGGCGGGTTTTACCGTGCGCATGGCGGGAGACTGCTGGCATGCCGGGCAGATCGCCCAAGCAGTGCACGACGGTTTCCGGCTCGGCTGCGCGATTTAGTCTTTTCAAACCAAAAAAAGAGCAGCCCTCTAATGGCCCTCCCCACCGGTCCAGGATCACGGTGCGGGTGGCGCCGCGCTCGCAGAGGCTGCCATAAACCAATCAAACTACACAAATTAGAAACAGTTAATGGGCAGTATTCGTGGAGAGCCAAAAATACATACGTTAATACGGTGTTATAATTGAATGAAAACAGACACGAGCAGGGCGATTTAAAAGATGGAAGATATCATAAGTCTGGAACATGTAAATAAGGAATTAGGCGGCAGGCAGATTCTGAAGGATGTCACCCTGGCGGTGAGGCGGGGAAACATCTTTGGATACCTCGGACCAAACGGAGCCGGAAAAACGACCACGATCAGGATCATCCTGGGATTAATGAATGCAACTTCCGGAAAAGTAACTGTATTAGGCCAGGATGTTCAAGTTAATCAGACCCGCAAGAAAATAGGCTTTGTCCTGGAAGCGGACGGCCTGTATGACAATATGACAGCCTTAAAAAATCTGCTGTTTTATGCCAGGTTATATGACGTGGAGAAGCCTCAGCCTAAAGCCCAGGAGGTCATTGAACTGGTAGGTTTGAAAGACAGGGCAAATGACAAAGTCGGGACGTATTCCAAGGGCATGCGCCAAAAACTGGCTCTGGCCCGGTCCATGATCTCTGACCCTGAACTGCTGGTTTTGGATGAGCCCACCTCCGGCGTCGACCCGAGCGGGCAAATACAAATCCGGGAACTGATGCTTGATTTGATTCACAAACACGGGAAGACAATCCTGTTAAGTTCTCATAACCTGGATGAAGTACAGCGCGTTTGCGACCGCATTGCCTTAATCGACAAAGGGCAGATAAGACTCTACGGGGAAACCGCGAAGTTGAAACGCGAGCATGGCCAGGGCGGAGTGGAAATAGAAACTTCCGAAGCCCTGTCCCCGGCAGTAATCGCCGAGCTGCAAAAGCTGCCCGGAGTCAGTATCCGCGAACAGCGCGATAAAATTCTCACGTTAGTGTCCACCCCTGACCTCGAGGTAGCGAGCGTTGTGGGTTTCCTGGCTTCAAGAGGGGTTAAGGTGGAGCAGTTCAAAAAGCAGGAAGCCTCGTTAGAGGAAATGTACACTACCATCGTCAAAGAAGCGGAGCGAAAATAAATGAGCAAGTTATGGGTTATTGCCTTTAAAGATATCGGCGAAGCTTTCCGCAGCCGCAGCATCTATGTGTTTTTCCTGGTGTCGCTGTTTCTGACGCTCAGTTACGTCACAACCTATAACAGGTTCGTTTCCTCTCTTTCCAGCCAGGAGGCGATCATTAATTACAGCCGTGGTTTTATGAACAGTCTGGCGTACATCCTGCCGCTGATGTATTCGATTTTCATTTGCTCTATCTTCGCCAATTATTCAGTAATACTCGATAAAGCTAAACGCACGATCGAGTCTTTGATGGCGACGCCGGTGAGCATTAAACAAATATGGATGGGTAAATCCCTGGCGGTAATGCTGCCCAGTGTGGCGATTGGCCTTTCGATATCCATTTTGGCTTATGTGGTATTGAGTCTGGTTTTCGTAATACCGAAAACTCATATTTTTATTCTTCCCGATCTCCTGGCTGTCCTGTCAGCTCTGGTAGTTGTTCCAGTTATGATATTCACTATTGTGATGGTGGTGATTTATATACAGCTGGTCATCGCCAATCCCAGGATCGCCAGCTTTGTTTTCACCGGCATATTTGTTCTTTTGGTGATTTCGATTAACGCCATCGGGGCGCAGGGATTCTCCCTGAACTTCTTCCCCCTGGTGTACCTTGGCGTGATCGTGATCTGCGCCCTGGTTTCGCTGTTGCTATCCCGTTCTCTGACAAAAGAAAGGGTGCTGCTTTCCAGCAAAATTTGAAGAAGATGGGCTGGGAGACAGTCACGTTGTTCAAGACACAAAAAACGGGGAGCCGTTAAGAGCTCCCCGTCTTGTTTTTCAGGACACTGCCTATTTCACAACAATATTGACCAACTTGCCGGGCACATAAATCACTTTAACGATATCATGGCCCTCTACAAACGGTTTCACCTTATCGCTGGCTGAGGCCAGGGCGCGAGCCTTATCTTCCGCGATTTCAGCCGGGACGTTGATGCGGTCTCGGACCTTGCCGTTCACCTGGACGATCAGCGTGATTTCTTCATCTTTGGCGAGGCTGGCATCCCATGCCGGCCATTTGCCGTTATGGATGCTGTAAGGCTTGCCGAGGGCAGCCCAGAGCTCCTCGGTCATGTGGGGGGCGGTTGGTGCGAGCATGAGCAGCAGGTTCTTGATAGCCTCATCCCAGACGCGGCTGGTGACGAGTCGGGATTCTTTTGCCTTCGTCAGGAAGTTGCAATATTCCATCAAGGCGGACAGCATGGTGTTGTAGTGCATGCCGTCAATATCTTCGGTGACCTTTTTTATCGTGCTGTGCATGATGTGTATTAATTCTCGTTCCGCTTCGGCACGGGAATTCCGGTCAGCCCCGGGATTCTCTTCGAACGGTTCCAGACTGAGCGTCCAAACGCGGTTCAGCCAGCGGCCCATGCCGCCGATGCCGCTGTCATTCCATTCGCCACCCAGCTCCCACGGCCCTACAAACATCAGGTAGGCGCGCACTGCGTCCGCGCCCAAGGTATCCACATAATTGTCCGGGTTGACCACGTTCCCGCGGGACTTGCTCATCTTGGCACCGCCGGCAATGATGGTGCCCTGGTTAAAGAGCTTGGTAAACGGTTCGCCGAAATTAATCAGGCCCATATCACGGATAGCTTTGGTGAAGAACCGGGAATAGAAAAGGTGAGCCACCGCATGTTCCGCCCCGCCCGTATAAATATCCACCGGCATCCAATATTTCAATTTGGCCGGGTCAAAAGCTCCATCGGCATAATGCGGACTGGTGTAGCGCAGGTAATACCAGGCAGAGCACATAAAGGTATCGAGGGTATCGGTCTCGCGTTTGGCGGGGCCGCTGCAGGTGGGGCAGGTGGTGTTGACGAAGTTCTGGTTGGCTTTCAGCGGCGATTCGCCAGTGGGCTTGAAATCCGCATCTTCCGGCAGCAGGACGGGCAGGTCCTTTTCCGGCACGGGCACAGCGCCGCATTTATCGCAGTAAATAATGGGAATGGGCGCGCCCCAGTAGCGCTGGCGGGAGATCAGCCAGTCACGCAGTTTGTAGTTGACGGTGCGCTTGCCCCACCCGTTTTTATCCAGGAATTCAGATACGGCCAGGATTCCCTTTTCGCTGGGCGTGCCGTTAAAAGTTTTCGAATTAACCATGAGACCGGTTTCGGTAAACGCCTGTTCCAAAGGTTTTCCATCCCAGTCCGGCGGTGATATAACGACCTTCACCGGGATGCTGTATTTTCTGGCGAAAGCAAAATCACGGTCATCATGGGCAGGCACGGCCATCACCGCACCGGTGCCATAGCTGGCCAGAACGTAGTCCGCGATCCAGATGGGGACTTTATCGCCCGTCAGATGATTGAAGCAATAAGACCCGGTGAAGACGCCGTCTTTTTCCTTTTCCGTAGACGTGCGCTCTATTTCACTCTGGTGGCGGGCTTTCACCTGGTAAGCTTTGACAGCTTCTTTTTGTGTGGGCGTGGTCAGTTTATCCACCAGGGGATGTTCGGGGGCCAACACCATAAAGGTAACACCGTAGGCTGTATCGGCGCGGGTGGTGAAGACAGTTATTTCCTTTTCGGCGATGTTGGGATAGTCCA
>JANYKH010000222.1 GCA_025358235.1 Chloroflexota bacterium | reverse complement strand
GTGGGCTAAATCAGTCACGGTGATTAATCACCGCTATCATTACACGCTACATATTAAAACCGTCAGTTATGAAACTTTATCTGAATGATGTCGGTTTGTTGTGTGCGGTGGGTAATTCTCGTTCTGAAATATTAAAACGTTTATTGTCGGGTGACCGTTCGGGTTTAATCGCCACAAGTGAGTTTGGTTTTCAATCGCCTCCCTTTGCTAAACGAACCTGCCGATCTAAATTGCACGATAAAGTCACAAGCCGATTTTCCTAGCCTAACGGTACAGTTTTTATTGCCTCTTGGGGCTTCAATAATATCAGGTGACCCGCAATGGCAAGGAGACTTGAAGGCCGGCATACCAGTGACTTTTTCCAAGCAGGTTATTTTCAAGCAACCTGGCCGCAATACGATAGGATGGCACATTACTCAAGCCGGGCGTTCGACTGGATGGGCTGGCCCTGAAGTAATTTGTCTTAATATCGGTGAAAAGGATAGCTCTTTCTGTCAAACACCTGTCCCTATTCCTCCACCCAAATGACAACGATGGTTGACAGCCCTAGACCATTGAACTATCATCGTACCGTGAAAATTAATTTACACCCACTGCCACGTAAGCATGGAATGGCAAACATTCCCATGTTTGTCCAGTGGTAATTTAGTCCAAAGACAAATCAAAAAGGGGGGCCTTTCGGCTCCCCCTTTTTATTTTTTCAGCTTTCCGATTTGATTTATCGCTTTCCCGAAATCTCCGCCCTGATCGCGTTTATCTTGGCCGGGATGTCTGCGCTGCCGACAATATCGCCGATTATGGCGGCGCAGTCCGCCCCATTGTCAATAACAGAGGCCACGTTCGCTTCTTTAATCCCGCCGATCGCCACAATGGGCAAACGGCAGAATGAAGCACATTTTTTCAAGCCTGGAAGGCCGAAGGGCATCGCAGCGTCTGGCTTCGTCGCGGTGGCAAAAATGGGGCCCACCCCAAAGTAATCCACCACCCCGGATTTTATCGCGTCTTTAATTTGCTCAGGTTCGGTGATGGACAGCCCAATTATCATGTCCTCGCCGACGATTTCACGTACCGCTTCCGGCGAAAGATCGCTCTGTCCCACGTGAACACCATCCGCTTTTACCGCCAGGGCTAAACTCACATCATCGTTGACAATAAAACAGGCGTCGAATTGCCTACAAAGTTGGCGGATTTCCCGGCATTCCGTATACTTTTCCCGCATACTCAGAGTTTTCTCCCGGTACTGGATGATTTTAACCCCGCATTCCAGCATCTGCCGGACAACTTCACCGTTGCTCCTCCCCCGGGAAAGCTCGCTGGCCGTGACGCCGTAAATATCGGTTTTCGGCAGATTTCGCTTCATCTAATACTCTTTCTATTTCATCCCCCGCTTCTTTCCTCTCCTCTCCCCATGCAGGAGAGGACTAAGGTGAGGGGTCATTCAGCGCACCAGCGCATTTGGCATCGGAAATTTGATATCCATTTTTCTGGATACCGGGCTTCGCCGGTATGGATGCCCTTGGCCCACGCTCCTAACACTCCCGGTGAAAGTGACTTTTCTATCCTTTATACTTCTGGTTGGCATCGTAAAACGCCCGCCAGAAAGGATCTACAATCGGGTGAACAAGGTCTTTTTCCTTGCCGCCCTCGATCAGTTTCATGCCCTTCTTTTCATCCGCCAGTTCACCGACGATAGTCGCAGGAATGCCCTTTTTCTTCAGGGCGACGATAACCTGCTCCGCCTTATGTGCCCGGCAGGAAAGAACCAGCGAGCCCTCGCTAATGCTGGCATAGGGGTCGATCCCGAATAGCTTGCAGATTTCCGGCACGCATTCTTCGATCATTATTTTGTCTTTTTCAATTCTGGCCCCCAGCCCCGCCGCCCGCGCTACCTCAAACAACGCCCCCCAAAGCCCGCACTCCGTAGCGTCATGCATCGATGTCACGCCGTTATCTCGCACCCCGACCGATATTGCGGTCAGCGCGTCCTCAACCACGGACATTTTGTAGAAAATCTTGTCGGCTTTCTGCGCAAACGCCTTGCCGAATTTCTCTTCAATTAACTTCGGGAACATCGTCGCGAAAATGCCGCTGGCCTCGATGGCTGGCCCCTTGGTGATGATTATCTTGTCCCCGGCTTTGGCAAAACGCGGGGTCACATATTCGTCCATCTCGCCCACGCCGGTTATGGTGGCCCCGCCTACCATGGGGTAGTGGCACCCCTCGTAACGGGCAGTGTGCCCGGTGATAACGGTGATACCCATCTTCTCGCACTGCTCATGGATGACCCGCCACATGATGCTTAGCTGGTCTTTGGTTATTTCCATGGGTAGATTCAAATCTATGGAGAGGAATTTAGGTTTGAGGCCGCTGGTCACAGAGTCCGAGGCGATGATGTGAATTGCGAACCAGGCCGCCCTTTCCCAGCCGTACTGCGGCACGATAAAGACGGGGTCGCAGGTAAAAGAGACGGCCTTCCCTCCGATTTCCACTATGCCGACATCGACGCCGTGCTGCGGCCCGACGATTACTTTATCGCTTTTGGCGCCCAGGCGGGGGTAGATAATTTCCGTAAATATTTCCGGGGATATTTTCCCGATTTCCGGCATTTCAGCCATGATATTTTCTCCTTTTTACTGGCGGGAAAACAAAAAACCAGAAACGATGCGCTTCTGGTCCTGTTCCTTACTTCCCTGCGCTCGCATTACCGAGATCAGGTTCAAGGGGTCGTCCCGGTGAATGGGACTCTCAGCCTTCCAGCGCCCCCAGTACAATATTCAATTACCGGTATTTTAGCAGAGATTCAGTTTAGATGGCAAAATATTCTTATCTATTCAATCTTTTGTCCTCGCCCCTTGAGGGAGAGGACTAAGGTGAGGGGACAATAAGCGCGTCAGCGCATATATTTCAAATACCAGGGGAACTCCCCCCTCACTCGAACTCTCTCCCTCGGCGGGGAGAGAGGAATTGTTATTCTATCTGTTCACCAGCGGGGACATCGCCCTTAATCTGGCCACGATGGGCGGCAGCGTCTTTATTACGTAGTCTACGTCCGCTTCCGTCGTCCATTTTCCCAGACTGAACCGCAATGAACCATAAGCCTGTTGATGCGGCAGTCCGATAGCCCGCAAAACATGTGACGGCTCGGCGCTGCCGGAACTGCATGCGGAACCCGTGGAGGAGCAAATCCCCGCCAGATCTAGCGTCAGGCACATCGCCTCGCCTTCAATAAATTCCACGCTGAGGTTCACGTTATTGGGCAGACGTTTTGTGGGATGCCCGTTTAACTTCGTTTTCTCAATATTCTTCATCAGGCCGGCAATCAGCCGATCCCGCAGAGCAGTCTCCTGGGCGGCTTCCTGTTGCATTGTTGCCGCAGCCATTTCCGCCGCCTTGCCAAACCCGACGATGGCCGGCACGTTTTCCGTGCTGGCCCGGCGTTCCCTTTCCTGGGCTCCCCCGTGCATAAAAGGGACAAGCTTCGTACCCTTCCGGACATACAGCGCCCCTACTCCCTTCGGCCCATACAGCTTGTGGGCTGACATGGAAAGCAGCGAGACCCCCAGTTCGTCTACGGTAAAAGGGATGTGCCCCGCTGTCTGGACGGCATCCGTGTGCACCGGAATATCATATTCACGGGCTATTTTGCTGATTTCCGCCAGCGGCTCGATTGTGCCGATCTCGTTATTGGCGTGCATAATGGAAATCAGAATGGTCTTCTTCGTGATGGCATTCTTGAGATCATCCGGGTTTACCAGGCCGTCTTTGTCTACCGGCAGGTAAGTGACTTTAAAACCCCGCCTTTCCAAAAAGGCGCAGGTTTCCAGCACCGCATGGTGCTCGATAGAACTCGTGACGATATGGTTGCCTTTGGCCTCGCTGGCATAGGCGATGCCTTCGATGGCGCTGTTATCGGACTCAGTGCCGCCGCTGGTGAAGACTATTTCTTCATCTTCACACCCCAAAAGTTTAGCGACCTTTGTACGGGCCTCAGCTACCGCCCCGCCCGCCTCCTGCCCGCACCCGTGGATGCTGGAGGGGTTGCCAAAAACATTAGTAAAATACGGCACCATCTCATCGACCACGGCCGGGTCTGCAGGAGTGGTGGCAGCATAATCAAGGTAAATGCGCTTCAAAGTCTCGCCTCCGCTAAAAGGAAATTATAACAAGCCGGGGACGTGATATACAAAATAAGGGGATTATAAACGGGCTGCCCGGTATGGAGAAGTAATGACTGCCCCCGGGTTATTGCTGTAAAAAGTGCTCTTAAGCCCGTTATAAAATTCCAGGTATTCCGGCGAACTTATTGGGTCGGTAGTCATGATATCCGCGTCTTCACGGTTATCGGTATAGTACGCCCGTCGCAGTCCTACCTTTTTGAACCCGTATTTCAAATAAAGCTTCTGCGCGATCGTGTTGGAGACACGGACTTCCAAGGTAACTACATCAGCTTTCAGTTCCCGCGCCATATCGATGGTGGCGATCATCAGCAACTCGCCAAGTCTGCGCCCCCGGTATTCCTCCCGTACGGCGATCGAGGTAATATGGCTCTCGTCAGCCATAAGCCAGATACCGCTGAAGCCAGCCACGTACTCTCTGGGAGGGGGAATCTGTATGGGGCGGGGCTGAAACCAGTCTTTCATACGGTCAAAAATACCCGGCGGTTTTACTGGTGGTTCAACTTTTCGATTTGAGTCAATCGCCACGACGTAATGGGCGAGGTGATTTTGCAGTTCATGGCGGAAGTTAGCGGGGGGCCACTGGGTGGGAAAGGCCTCATGGTCGATTTCCGCCACCTGGTCGATATCGTTTATGGTCATGGATCGGACGCAAAAAACCAATTACCGGCCCCCCGTTGCTGCGCGCCAATTTTATCATATATCAGGTCAGGGCGAAAATCCCGTTCAAAATACACTTCGCCGCGGTGAAACCTATCTTTTCGTGAAATCCATCGTTATACTAATAGCACAGGGGAACGCCGGCGAGCCGGCTACCTTTAATAGCCGGAGTGGAGTTGTCAGGTGCAGGATGAAGCTAGTCTGGTAAAGCGTGCGCAACAGCGCGATGAGGAGGCTCTAACCAGACTCTATGAAGAATATTTTACCAGGATCTACCGGTACGTCGCCCTGAAAATAGGTGAACGGACGGAGGCCGAGGATATTACACAGCAGGTTTTTGTGAATATGGTCCAGGCTATCGGTTCGTACCAATATGACGGAACACCATTCTCGGCCTGGTTGTACCGGATAGCCCATAACAAAATAGTGGATTACCTTAGAAAGAAAACGAAACAGCCGAAGGTGACACTGGATGAATCCTTCGCCGATAAGGCGATTGATGAGAACCCCCACGCCGCGGCTGAGTTGAACCTGGATATGGAAATGGTACATAAAGCAGCGAAAAAACTGACGCAGGCCCAACAAGAAGTAATTGCCCTGCGTTTTTCCGGAGATCTTTCGATAACAGAAGTGGCGAAGGCGATGGGCAAGAGTGAAGGCGCCGTCAAAGCGTTGCAGCACAGTGCAATACTTTCACTGCGGAAAATCCTCTGCCAGGAACAGATATGAACAACACCAACAGATTTGATGACATTTTAAACAGCTGTCTGGAGCGAGTTCTCGCCGGAGAAAGCATCGAGGCCTGCCTGAAAGATTACCCCGAACAGGCTTGCGACCTTGAACCCCTCCTGCAAACCTCCGCCTCCCTCAAACTCGCCTGCTCTATTACACCAGCGCCGGAATTTAAAGCCAGCGCGAAACGGGAATTTGTGACCGCCCTGCGCCAGGC
>JANYKH010000133.1 GCA_025358235.1 Chloroflexota bacterium | reverse complement strand
GTCAACAACTTGACTTAAATATTCGCTTCGTTTCATACAATCTACTCAGGCAAAGTTTTTATTCTAATTCATGAGGGGACTTAAATAATGTCTAAGCGTATCAGGGGCATTCTAAAAATTGAACTCACTAAAAAGGAGAGTTGGGTAGAAGAGGTTCCGGCTGATATTTTCCGGCAATATATTGGGGGGCGGGGATTAGGGGCGTATTTACTCTACCAACTTGTACCCGCTCACGCCGACCCTCTTGGCCCGGATAACCATGTAATATTTACCGCCGGTCTCCCCAGCGGTTCTGATTTATACTATTCCTCCAAAGTATGCATGACAACCAAATCACCTTTGACCGGGCTTTATCTGGCTTCCATTTCCGGCAGCACCCTGGGGCATGAGATGGCCAAAGCCGGTCTCTGCGCTATTGACATCAGCGGTGTGGCATCTTCCCCAACTTACCTCGTTATCGAAAATCAACGGGTTGAGTTTAGAAATGCTGAAGAAATCTGGGGGATGGAGACGGCAGCCGGGCAGCAAGCAATGTTTGAGAAAAGCGCCACAAATACAGCGGCTACGGTATCTATCGGTCCGGCCGGGGAAAAACTGGTCAGGTTTGCGGCCGTTTTTAGCCAGGGAGACTTATACCGGTGCTGGGGGAGGGGCGGCGGCGGCGCCGTTATGGGTTCCAAGAACCTAAAGGGATTCGTTGTAAAAGGCGATGGGGAAATAAAATACCTTGACCGGGCGAAATTTGAGGAAGTTAAGAACGCCATCACCGGGCGTTTGAAAAATGAGGGTAAGCCGTGGGCT
The DNA here is from genome assembly GCA_025358235.1 of Chloroflexota bacterium. Taxonomy (GTDB): domain Bacteria; phylum Chloroflexota; class Dehalococcoidia; order Dehalococcoidales; family RBG-16-60-22; genus JACPQH01. The sequence continues at coordinate 1,336 of JANYKH010000133.1, read as the reverse complement.
GACAGGTGGCGCCGCTATGAAACTGGAGCCGACCTTAAATTACTTAACCAGGAAGGATTGATACCCACCAAAAACTGGCAGTACGGGCAATTTGATTCATGGGCAAAGCTTGATAAATCAACCACGCCGAAGGGGTGGCCGGAAGTTGGGCGTGCCTGTGGGCCTTATTGCCCCACGCCCGGATGCCGGCTGCTCGAAATCACCGAAGGGCCATATAAAGGCGCCGAAAGCGATATCGAGTGGGAATCCATTTACGCTTTTGGCTCAACGTGCGGCGTCGATAAAATAGAAGCCGTCGTCGCAGCCAACCAAATCTGTGATGAATTCGGTGTAGATATCATGACGGCCGGCGTCACCATCGGCTTTCTGATGGAATGCTTTGAGAAAGGCCTGATCGGATTAACCGACACAGACGGCATCGATCTTCGTTTCGGCAATGATGCGGCTATGATCGCCAGTTTTAAGAAAATGGCCGCGATGGAAGGCTTCGGTCTGCAAATTATAAAAGGCGTTAAAAGGCTTTCGGAAACCATCCGTGGGTCTGAAGCCTTTGCGATGCACGTAAAGGGATTGGAACTGGGCGGCTATGAATGCCGTGGTTTTAACGGACAGGCACTTGAATTCGCCATCTGCCCTATGGGAGGGCACCACCACGCCTATGGTCTCCCTGCCCGCAAGGAAATCATGGACGGCAGCCGCTTAAAAATTGCAGGCAAGGGTCAAGCAGTAAAAGAAGCGGCGATCGACCAGATTTGCCGGGATTCTCTGACGATGTGTTCTTTCCCCAAGCAAGTTATCCAGGACAAATTTGTTGTAAATATTTTGAGCGCCTTTTCCGAACACCCATGGTCAGAAGAGGAGGTCAACGCAGCCGGTGAGCGAATCATGTGCATGGAACGCCTATTTAACGTTCGCGAAGGAATGACCCGCAAAGACGATTCGCTGCCGCCACGTTTGCTGAATGAACCGAAACCGGATGGACCCAACCCGGGCGCGACGGTTCCCCTCGAGGAGCTCAAGGATGATTTTTACGCCACTATGGGATACGACCCCATTACCGGTAATCCCACCCTGGAAACGATACAAAGATTGGGAATAAAACCGGATTAAGATATAAGAATGGCAGTTAAGATTACATCCCCCCTTTTCCACGACATTAAAGGAACGCTTGAGGTTGATGGAAAAACTGTAGGCGAGTGTCTTGCCGCGCTGGTAAAACAATATGCTTCCACGAGGGAAGTCATTTTTGACCAACAAGGTAGAGTTAACAATTATCTTTACTTTTTTCTAAATGACGTTGACATCACGACCGACATTCGGGAACAGCTCGTAAAAG
>JANYKH010000059.1 GCA_025358235.1 Chloroflexota bacterium | reverse complement strand
GCCCTGAAACGCAGCGGCTTCTCCGAATATTTCCCCCGGCCCAAAGAAAGCGATGATGAATTCCCGCCCCCCGGAGGATTCCTTCACGATCTTGATCCGGCCATCCAGGATAACGTAAAAGAAATCAGATTTATCGCCTTCCCAGAGGACAAACTCACCGGACTTGACGGTTTTCTCCACGCCCAATGCGGCCAGTTCCACCGCCTCGCTTTCAGAGAGGCTGGCAAATATGGAGGTGCGCCGAAGAACTTGTTTTATTTCATCTGCGCTCACGATTCCGAATTATAGCAGGAAAAAAGCAGTCTGTTAAGAATTTTTATACGGAATACGTAGAATTACGAATAGCCCCGGTGCAAGTATCTATTTATGATGTAAACAGCTAATTCTGTCCGCTTTTAACTAAATATTGGGAGGTGCTTTATGCAGGATCACTGGACATTCCGCAATCCCAAACCGATTCGCCCTATTCGCGAACTGGACGAAATGCGCCGCCGCTTCGAAGAGGAGTTTGCCCGCCCATTTGTGCGCGCCGTCTGGGAGCACATTCCGGAAGAGGAAAAAGGCTGGGCCCCGGCTATCGATGTTTTCAAACAGGGCGATAACTTCATCGTCAAAACCGAACTCCCGGGCGTAAAACAGGAAGATATCGATGTTTCTATCGTTGAAGGCTCGCTAGTCATCAAAGGCGCCAAAAAGGCCGACCCCGTGGTGAAGAATGAAGATTACGAGCGCAATGAAATAGAATACGGACCTTTCTACCGCACCATCGGATTACCCTCAAGCGTGGACACCGCCAAAATCGCCGCCGCCGTGAAGGACGGGGTACTGACGATCACGCTAAACTGCGTCGCCGCAGCTAAGCCGCAGAAAGTCGTCATCAAGTCGGAGTCCTGATCCACAGGCTAAGCGAGAAAATACCTGCTCCCGCCAGGTGTCCCCGGAGATACCTGGCGGAAATCGGCGTTTGAGGAAATAAGATGGCTGGTCTTACCAGGCGGGGAACGCCGTTAAAGAGAGCCAGGCGCTTCCAGCATGTCGTCAATGTCCTGGCTAAATACGGTTTCGGGGAAGCTATGTCCCGATTCCGCATCTGGGAATGCGAGCATATCCGGCGTGATATCCTTAAACGGACCTGCCCCTTTCCTGAAATGACGCTCCCGGAACGGTTGCGCGCCGCGATGGAAGAACTCGGCCCCACTTATGTAAAGCTGGGTCAGGTTTTAAGCACCCGGCCGGATCTGGTTCCGGCAGAGTTCATCACCGAACTGAAGAAATTACAAACCTCAGCCGCGTTTGTGCCCACCCCCACCGTTCGCTCAATTATCGAGTCCGAATTAGGTCAGCCAATTTCGGCAATTTTTGACAGCTTTGATGACAAGCCCCTCGCCGCCGCCTCCCTTGCCCAGGTGCACCGCGCCGTCCTCCACGGGAAACAGGTTGTCGTCAAAGTCCAACGGCCTGACATCGTGGAAAATACGGAACTTGACCTGGATATCATGCGGGACGTCGCCCGGCTGGCGGAACGCCGTTCTTCGACCATATTTCTGGTTAACCCCGTGGGGATCGTCACCGAATTCGGCGCTCAGTTAAAAAAAGAACTCGATTTCCGCGCCGAGGCTTACAACTTTATTCACTTCGCTAAAAACTTTGAAAATGACCCCTCGGTGCGCATCCCCCGGGTATATTTGGAACTGTGCACCGAGCGTGTATTGGTGGATGACTTTCTTGATGGCATCAATATCGCGGATACGGCCAAACTTCGCGCCGGCAATTACGATCTGCAGTTGATAGCGAAACGCGGCGCGAACGTCGGCTTCAAGGCAGCTTTTCTCCACGGCTTTTTTCACGCTGACCCCCACCCCGGCAACATTTTCGTCCTCCCCGATAACGTGATCGGCGTCATCGATTTCGGCATGATGGCGATTCTGACCCAGCGCGACCGTGAAAGATTGGCGAAACTGGTCTATTATATTTCCGCACGGGACGAGCGGCTGGTGGCGCGGGCGCTCAACGAACTTATGGAAGCAGATGAATCCGTTGCCGCGGAGGACCTTGAGCCGGCTCTTTCTGCCATCATCAATGAATATGCTGATCTGCCCGTGAGCGAGGGTCGGCTCGGGGCGATGCTCTTTGCCATGATGCGGGTAATCATGGACCGGGGCGCCCGG
>JANYKH010000029.1 GCA_025358235.1 Chloroflexota bacterium | reverse complement strand
AATCGCGGAGAGGTCAAGTGAATCAGGGGCAGGATCGACCCGGGAAAACCACGTGTGCAATTCAATGTCCGCAATCTGGGCCAGCCACAACAGCGTAGGCAGGTTATTGCACAGCATGTATTGCTTGAATTCCCCGTCGTTTTCCGAGAGCGCCACCTGCTGTACAAACTCCGGCAAAGGAGAGTTCCAGTGTTTCTGGTAAAAATGACCGCCGGTAATACCGTCCGGGAAGCGGGTGAGGGTGAGGGGGCGGTCTTTCAAATGAGGCAGCGCATATGGCGCTACTTTAGTGAAATATATCAGCATGTCGCGTTTGGTCAGCGCCCGGCGACCTTCATATTCAGGCCAGAAAACCTTGTCCAGTTTAGTGACTTCAAGCTTTTGCCCCTCGATGTTAAGGGTTACGTCTTCGCCGGCTTTAACGATCTGATCGAGGACATCTTGATAGGCTTGCTGGGGTATTTTCCGCTCTACCATTTCAACCTCTCTTCTGACGGGCATGGTGTGGGCCGGCGCCGGAGCCGCAGTTTCACGCGTGATTTCAGCAGGGTTCTTGTCCTCTCGCAGTCTTAAAAATACCGGCGCTCGCAGATAACCCTCATGCGTCCACTGGGCGAATTTCACCTCGGCGACCAGTTCCGGACGGACAAATGTGACGGGGGAGGGGAGGCGGGGCACTTCCTTAAAAGGCGATTCTTCAGTAGCGATAGCATCCAGGGTTTGGCGTAGTTTCTCTAAAGTGGCATCGTCAAAACCGGTGCCCACATTCCCGGCGTAGGTCAATTTACCCGGAGTTTCATAATAGCCGATCATCAGTGATGCGAACGTTTTGTTGCGGGCTCCGGACCCGGCCATGTAACCCCCCACAACAAACTCCCCGGCTAAAAATGCCTTGGCTTTTAACCAGTTTTTAGAGCGCTGCCCGGACTCATACGTGCTGTCCTTTCTTTTCGCCACTACCCCTTCAAATCCCGTATTAATTGCGGCCTGAAAAAGCGACTCGCCGTTGCCGGTAAAAAAATCCAGATTGCGCACGCGATCCGATCCGGACAGCGCTCTTTGCAATATTTCTTTCCGCGCGGAAATCGGCGCGCCGGTGAGGTCAAACCCGTCCAGGTACAGAATATCAAAAACGAAATAGACGATTTTAATTTTCTGCTCGGTAGAGTCCTTGCCCTGGCGGAGGACGTCCAGATGCTGCTGAAGGCATTGAAAACAGGGCCGTCCGCTTTCCTCAAGTGCGACCATCTCGCCGTCAAGAATCATCTCGGAAGCAAATTGGTCTTTAAGCCCTGGAATTACCTGTGGAAAATCTTTAGTGATATCATGCCCGTTACGGGAAAGCAGCTTCACTTCCCCATTGCGGATGAGGCTGATTATGCGATAACCGTCCAGCTTCGGCTCAAAAAACCAGGCGGGGTCGGAAAAGGGTGACTCGACAGCAGTCGCCAGCATGGGCGGCATAGCGGAAGGCATAGGCGCTTTGCGGACGCCGGGGATATCGTCCAGTTTTATCGCTTCAGGGGCGGGGTTGGGGGGCGGGGGCGCGCCGCTTTTCAAGTCCTCGACACGCAAACCGGAAACTACTGACTTATCCTCAGACAGTATATGGGAACCCGGCGCGGCGAATTCGTCATGATGTTTGATTATCAGCCAATTGTTCTTGCCGTTGCGCATTTTTATAAGGGCGAAGTTGCCCTTCAATTTCTCGCCGCGGAGTATAAATGATACCTTTCCGGTGGATAACCGGTCCCGCATCAGGGCCTGGGCTTTTTCCCGGTCGTCAAAGAAGAACTGGCCCTCGGTCTCCGGGGAATAAGTCCCGTTATCCCAGATGATAACCTGACCACCGCCATACTGCCCCTCCGGGATAATACCCTCGAAGCTGCGGTAATCAAAGGGGTGGTCTTCCACCATCACGGCCAGTTTCTTGTCCGCAGGATCCATGGACAGTCCGCCGGGGATGGCCCAGGACTTCAAGACGCCGTCCAGTTCCAGGCGGAGATCATAATGGAGGCTGCGGGCAGAGTGTTTATGGATAACAAAGATTAGGGGGCCTTCGCCTGCACCGGGGCGGGGCTGGGGCTCGGGAGTCTGCTGGAAATCGCGTTTTCCCTGATATTCTTTAAGCGGCGGATTAGTCATCAGCCTCCTCGTAAATAGAGGATTCTACGACCCTATTGTCTCACCTGTCACGGACGATGATAATCCGTAAACACCCCTACTTTCGATCCGAGCTTTAAAATTCTTCGAATTCCTGCTGGTACCGGGCAATGCCCGTAACTCCGGCCAGTGTGTTTTCTTCAAGCTCCATAACCATGAAGTTTTCCGGCGGGGCTTCATAGATTGATTTGATGCCGAAAGAATGGGCCGGTTTGAACCCAAACCGGGTATAGTAGGCCGCGTCGCCGAGAACTACGACAGCTTTTTCTCCCCCAACATAACACTTTTCAAGACCCGCTTTAATCAATGCCCGTCCGATGCCCTGTTTTTGAAAGAAGGGTAAAACGGCCACCGGACCCAGCCCCATGACCGGGAGCTCATGCCTGGTCTCTATGTGGACCGGGGAAAACAGGACGTAACCCACCACATCCTCATCCTGAACCGCCACGAGGGAAATTATGTGCACGCCACGCTGCCTGATACTGTCCACCAGTTCGGCTTCCATTGTGCCGCCAAAAGCGGCCGTAATTAATTCCCGAACCGCAAAAACGTCTTCGCTGGTTTCTTCTCTAATGTGCATTTTTGACCTTAATTCACAAGATTGTAACTTGATAACACAACCGGTTTGTTACAGCCAATATTTAATACTAATGTAACTAATCCGCGTCGGCTTTTATGACTTTGGAACAGGTGGTTTACTAAAATTGGTATACAGTTTGTAGAGAATCCGCTTAATTTATAGTTGGAGGCACACATGTACAAAAAAATCCTGGTTCCTCTGGACGGATCCCAATTAGCCGAATGCGTTCTGCCGCATGTTACGGATGTCGCCAAATCCTGCCAGGAACCGGAGATCATTTTTATCCAGGTGGTGGAGCCTTTTATTCCGGCGGGGGCGGGGGAAGTAATGTTTACCCAAGCCCAGCTTGATGAATTTAACAGCGCGCGAGTGGATGACGCACGTAAGTACCTGGATGGCGTTCTGAAACAAATGACCGCCAACGGTCAAATGAAATCTGAAATAATAGTTGGAGAGCCGGTGCACTCTCTGGCTGACTTCGCCGAAAAAAATGGGGTCGATATCATCATCATGGCCACTCATGGGCGCTCCGGGATAAGCCGGTGGGTTTGGGGCAGCGTGGCTGACCGCCTGCTGCGTACAGTATGCGTTCCCACTTTAATGGTCCGCGCGCCGGGTTGCGTACCCGGTTTCGCCCTTAATCCTGAACCAACCGCACAACACGCCCCAAAACCAATGTATAGGGCCACCGTTTAGAATCAAGATTGCAAATAACGGCGGGGTCTGAACCGGTCACCGGTAATGGCACCTGCCCGTGACGCGAATGGCGGGGAAGGGTTTCCTCCACCTCCTCGCCTGACGCGCGCCTCTTCAGTACGCAAATATGCAAATTCCACCCTTCAACACGCTTAAAGGGGTGAAATTTAGCCCATGGATCAGGCTTTAACCAGAACCGGCTTCTGGCTATAAATTAGTTCAGAATTCCGGGCAATACCGGTTGGTCCTTGGAGGCCGTTTTGGCGGGAGCGTTATCCAATTGCAGACGACGCATGATACTCTGTTTCAATTCCGGCCCGATAACCGGGTCTTTTAGCGCCATCGCAAAAGTTGCATCCAGCCACCCGGCCAGGCTGCCGGCGTCATAGCGTTCTCCCTCAGCTTCATAGGCAAACATAGGGGAACGTTTCAAGAGACGCTGCAAGCCGTCAGTTAACTGGATTTCCTGGTTGCGGCCGGGCGGAGTATTCATCAGGATTTCAAAAATATCCGGCGTTAGGATATACCTTCCCATCACTGCCAGGTTTGACGGGGCCTCCGCCAGGCTCGGTTTTTCAATCAGGTTTTTAACCCTGTAAACGCGGTTGGATAATTCTTCGGGGCCGATAATGCCGTAACGCGTGACATCCTTGTCAGCGACCCGGGCAGAGGCCAGCACGCAGCCGCCGTATTGGCGGTGAATATCCATCATCCGCATTAAAACTTGTTCGCCGTATTCAAAAAGGTCGTCAGGCAGGACAAGCACAAAAGGCTCGTTGCCGATCATGTTCCGGGCAGCCAGCAGGGCATGGCCCAGGCCAAGTTGTTCTTTCTGCCGTACGTAGCAAACATCGAGCATGTTACAGACGTCACGCACTTCACGTGATTTCTCCACCATGCCTTTCTCTGCCAGCATTTGCTCCAGATCCGGAGAGCGGTCAAAGTAGTCTTCAATCGCCCGTTTGCCCTGTGAAGTAATGACCACCGCCATCTCTATTCCTGCGCCGGCCAGTTCTTCAATGCTGTACTGGATAATGGGCTTATTCAGCAGCGGCAGCATTTCCTTGGGCATGGTTTTGGTCAAAGGCAAAAAACGGGTGCCCCACCCGGCCGCCGCGATAACCGCTTTCCTGATCTTCATCAAACTTCCTCGCTACCAACTATTTCCGGGGCGCCATAGGGATCCAAAAACGGGCCAGCACGGCCGCCGCGGCGGCACGGTCTTTTGCCTGGCCGATGTCCCCGGCCAGTTTCTTTTCCCCGTAAACATCCCTGATCCAATTACTGAAATCATTGTGCATAGCGTCAACATGGAATTTAAAGGTCTCTTCACTCATCAGCGGAAGACCTTCCATGAGTTCTTCCATCGTGGCATAAATGGCGCCGTCATGGTTGTGGAACACCAGAGGCGGTTCCGCCCGCTGCTGCATCTTGTCCGCCCTTTCCCGGAGCAGCTGTTCCGTTTTTAGTTCGCGGACGAAATTGTAAACATTACTGAATTCCCCTTTATACCCCGTGAAACGGGACAACGCCCCTGCGGGGGTTTCAGCGCCCGGGGAGACCACTTGAGGTGTTTCCGGAGCGGGACGGCCTACCCGCGGCACGGCCAGCAAGCCCTGCAGCCTGGCCTGATATTCCAGTTTGCGGATCAACACGTCAATCACGCGCTCCCAGGTATACTCGCGTGCCGTCTCTTTCGCAGTTTTACGAATACGGCGGACGGTTTCCGGATGATCTTTAAGAAACGCGAGGTATTCTTCCATTTCCCTGGGGTCAGTCGTCTCCAGGACGATGGAATTGTGGAATGGTATAGCGTAATCTTCGCCGGTGCCACCGGTAAAGGCGATGCCCCCCGCCGCCATGGCTTCAAGCCCCACCAGTCCGAAAGGTTCATGGCGGCTGTTGGCCAACACGGCATCAGAAGCGTTATAAAGCACCCTGAGAAAACTCTGGGGGCAGTGGCATTTTACGTTATAAATGTCCGCATTGGCGCCGGCAAAAGGCTCGTCATAGTCAGTGATAATGGTGCCGGGGGTCCCGACTTCCCGCATGCTCAGACCCAGGTCAACCGCCTTTTTGGTGACAACTTCCCCATAAGGCTCCAGCCCCCCCCGCGCCCACAACTTGACGGCGGTGCCACCGGCTTTGAGCATGGCCGTAGCATCCAGCGCGGACTCCCAGCATTTACTGGGATCCCAGCGGGCAATTTTGCAAAGCACCAGGTCTCCGGGCAAATCCGCCCGCAAAGAGGCGCTCGCTCTAACGTCCACATCAGCCAGAAGCGAAGAGAGGATGCCGTTGGGGATTACCAGTGTCTTGAGCCCCAAGCCGCGCATAAGGTTGCGCATATAACGGCTGACCGTGGTCAGGGTGGAAACACGGCTCAGGTGTTCCCAATCAATGTTTTCAAACCCAAAGGTATTGTTAGCGTTCCAGAAAGCGATGATGTTGTCAGAAAGACCGTTGTCCCGGGCGAGATCCCCGATGCGGCACATCGCCTCGGCGGTCTGCCACTCCTCCGCCAGGATAACGACAATCTTGCCCTCAGCGGCGGCAGGGCGAACCAGTTTTTCTACGATATATTCCGGCAGGGATTTATTAAAATCCTGCAGTTTTTCCTGTTCACCCTGGTAAACCCCCCTGGGATAAAGCGCACTCAGCCACTGGCACCAGCGGTG
>JANYKH010000041.1 GCA_025358235.1 Chloroflexota bacterium | reverse complement strand
CCTTGGGCTCGCCCACACTAAGACCCCCTACCGCATATCCCGGGAAGTCCAGCTTGCCCAAAACCGCCGCGGATTTCAACCGCATTTCGGTGGAAAACCCGCCCTGCACGATGCCGAAGAGTAGCTGGTCTTGCCGCTTCTGTGCGCGCAGACAGCGTTCCGCCCAGACATGGGTACGCTCCATCGCCTGCACAAATTTCGACTGGCTTTCGCCATAGGCGGTGCACTGGTCAAAGGCCATGATAACATCTGCACCAATTATCTCCTGATTGGCCACTGCGCTTTCCGGCGTCATAAAATACTGGCTTCCGTCAATATGAGACCTGAACGTCACGCCTTCATCCGTGATTTTCACCAGCGGCGCGAGGCTAAATATCTGGAATCCGCCGCTATCCGTGAGTATCGCGCCGTCCCAGTCCATGAACTTATGTAACCCCCCCGCCCGCCTCAACACCTCCAGCCCTGGCCTTAAAAACAGATGGTAGGAATTGGCCAGAATCATATTGTATCCTGCTTCCTTCACTTCATAAGGAGCCAGGGCTTTCACCGTCCCCTGACTGCCCACCGGTAAAAAGACCGGCGTGCGGATCCGGCCGTGCGCCGTGATCAATTCTCCCGTGCGCGCGTTGCCGTCAGTGGCAAATATATTAAGAGCTTCAGGCAAAATTTTTCTCCAATCCAGTTTTCATTGACTACCGTGTCAGGATATCGATCATTATTACCAGAAAAAGTAGCCCGAGATATGGGAATGATGACAACTTGTACAGCTTCCACGATTCCCCGGCTGATTTTGATTTCAGTAGCTTGACGCTCCCCACCAGCATCACGATCCCCAGCCCGTTGGCCGCCGCCAGATACAACAGCCGGAACCCCCCGGCGAAATATAGCACAATCGATGACGCGTAGAGGAACAGTGTGAAAACCAACAGAAGCCGCGCGGGCAGCGCATTCCCGGCATTCAACGGAAAATATTTGATGCCGACCTTAATATAATCCTCACGGTTACTCAGCATTACCGTCCAGACATGCAGCGGCAGCCACACCGCGATAAGCAAACAGAACAAAACCAGTTCAAGCGAAAACGCCGGCGACACGGCAAACCACCCCATCATCAGTGGTGCACAGCTAGCGATCACCCCCTGGGGATAAACGCACGTGATTTTCTTGCGCCATGTGGCCGCGGCCAGAGTACCCGCCGCGTCCGCCGCTAATACCCACGGATGCAGCCACCACGCCAAAACCAGTCCGGCCAGGATGCAACCGAGAATCAGGGGCACGGCTTTTTCCGGGGGACTGATGGTCCCGGAAGCGAGGGCGCGCTCCCGCGTGCGGGACATGCCCGCATCCAATCTCCGGTCAAGGTAGTTGGTCAGGCCGTTGGCGCCGGCTGCGGCGATACAGATGGCAGCGGCGATAATGAGCAGCCGAAGATCAAGACGTCCCTTTCCCCCCACCACCGCCGCACATACCCCGATAAAGGTTAGCAGCAAAGTAGGCAGCGGCTTGAGCACCTGTACATAAAGCAAAACGCGGTTGATTTGAATCCCCCCACTGATACAATCCATTATGATTTTTCCAGGGGGATAAGGTCAAGCGATTAAACTGGCGAAGATCAAAAACATTCAAACGCGACCGGTTATTTACCGAAACCAGGCCCCGCCAGATTCCCGTCGTTAGTGTAACCGTTCTGTTCCCAAAAACCCAGGAAATCCCGGTCCGCGATTTCTATGCGGTTCACCCACTTGGCCCACTTGTAACCCCACTTCCCTTCCGCCACTACCTGAAACGGAAAGCCGCGGTCCGCCGTCAACGTTATGTCATTCAACTTCATGCCGATGATGATGTTGTTGTCCCGCAGATATGGTAATTCAAGTGAGGTGTAACCCGCATCATCATCAGCCGTATAAAAAATGGCGATTGTCCCCCGGCTGTCGACCCCCGCCTGATCGAGAATTGATACCAGCGATGGCCCGCTCCATTTAGCCAGGAAATCCCACCCTTCAACACAGGTCAGTCGAACCAGCTTATCTGCTTGAGGGTATTTTTGAAGATCTGAATAGGTCAGGCTAAGCGGAGTTCTTACCATTCCGTCGATGGTAAGGCGATAGGCAGCGCGGTCAATAACCTGGACGCCTTTGATTCCGTTGTTGCGCTGTTTGGAGATGGGAGTTAGTTCCTCACCCTGGAAAACGGTAGCTTCAATTTCCCCGGTGGGTGTAGGCGAAGGGGAGAGAGGCGCACACGCTGCGAAAAAGACAAAACCCAACATTATAATGAGCCCAAGACAGTGAACTTTTACGCGGAGATTCACAGGTTAGCAATCCCGCGGTTTTTAGGGGAAGCCTTCAAAGCCGGGCCCCTTGTCATCAGCGTTATTGTTGTAGCCATATGATTCCCAATAGCCTCTAAAACTCGCATCTGACGAAAGTTCAATCCGGTCTATCCACTTCGACCATTTGTAGCCGTACTTGCTTTCCGCCACTACCTGGAATGGAAACCCTCGATCTGTGGGGATGGTAACATCATTCAGCTTCATCCCGATGATGATATTTTTATCGATAATATATTGATAATCCAGTGAAAAATAACCATCGGCAACGTCTTTGGTATGAAAAATCACGGTCGTCACGCCTGTTTTGGGCTTAGCCTTGTCAATGATTGATTTAAGGGTAGGGCCCGTCCATTTGGCGGTGAAACTCCACCCTTCTACACAGTTCAACGGCATCAATTTGGACAATGCGGGCAGGTTAAGCAAGTCCTGATAAGACAAACTCTGGGGGCTGTCCACGAGCCCGTCAACAACCAGCCGGTAAGTCTCCCTATCTATAACCTGGGTGCCGTTCAGCGCATTATTCCGCTGGTTATTGATAGGGGTCAGGTGCTGCCCCTGGAACTCTGTGGCTTCTACTTCACCGGCGGGGGGCGTAAAGGCAGGGCGGCAACCGGCTAGAATAGTAGCTGCCACTGCGGCCAATAACGCCAGAAATAATAATAATCGTCTCATGTTTACCCTTGTTCGATTAATATTACTCCGGTTAAAAGGACGACTCCTATAAGTAAGAGTACGGCATTTAGAATCACCGACCGCTTGTTGCGCAGGTTAAGCCTGATATTAATCAAGACATGGGTCAGGAACAGGGCTGCCATGGGAATCTGCAATCCCCGGTGGATAGTGTTGGCCACCCCCCGGTTAATCCACCCGAATGTTGCCGGATAAATCAAATCGGTCCGGGTGATTCCCCACCCGGAGAATATGGATAAAGCTATCGCTACCAGCAGCAAATAAGCGCAAATCCGAGAGATTTTCTTAAGCGGCATATTATCCCTCCCGGGACTATTAACGGATTGTTGGATTCTGTTTAAGAATAAATTACCACATTCCTTATCCGGATGTCCGTTGTGTTATGATTATTTAAATGCGGTTTTTAGGCAATAGGTTCTAATTTGAATTCCGGTTCATGGCGTAAAAATTTATTCGCCGTCGTCATTTCAGAGTTTATTACCCTTGTCGGCTTTAACTTTGCCACTCCCTTTTTACCCCTGTTTATTAAAGATTTAGGGGGCTTTACTGACACTGAAGCCGCGCTTTGGACCGGTGTCGCCATGGGGGGTAGCGGAATCGCCCTGTTTTTTACAGCGCCGTTATGGGGCATGCTGGCCGATAGATGGCGGAAAAAGCCGATGCTGCTGCGCGCCCAATTCGGTGCGGGCATTGTCACTATATTGATCAGTTTTGCCCCCAACATCGCTGTAGTCGTCATCCTGAGAATACTGATGGGGATTCTCAGCGGGTCTCTGGGCGCCGCTTCCGCAATGGTGGCCAATATCACCCCAAGAGAAAAAATGCCTTTGGCGATGGGCCTGATTATGGTCGCCATGTTCTCCAGTCAAACCGTCGGCCCGCTGTTGGGCGGGTATATGGCAGACACCCTCGGCTACCAGGCCAGCTTTTGGATTACCGGAGTGTTGTTGTGTCTCAGCGGATTCATGGTGCTTTTCCTGGTTAAAGAAAATGTCGATGACAAAGGGCCGAAACGGACGAATTCACTACGTG
>JANYKH010000010.1 GCA_025358235.1 Chloroflexota bacterium | reverse complement strand
AGCGGGTTTGACCTGATGACCGAAGGGATCAGCCTGGCCGGTATCACAGAGACACCGGTAGTGGTAGTCCTGGGGCAGCGCCCGGGGCCGGCGGTGGGACTACCAACGCGGTCCGACCAGACAGAGCTGGAATACGCCATTTACACGGCACACGGGGAATTTCCTCGCGCCGTGCTTACCCCGCTCGATATACAGGACTGCTTCAACGCTGCGGTGAAGGCCTTCAATCTGGCGGAAAAATACCAGACTCCGGTGATCATTCTTACCGACCAATATCTTGCCACGTCAGCGGGGACTATCCCCGAATTTGAAATAGCCGCCGTTAAGATAGAACGCGGACTGCTAGCGACCGATATTGAGGCTAACAGCCCGGACTACAAACGGCATATTTATACTGATTCCGGAATTTCACCACGCGCGTTTCCCGGCCAGGGTAAAGCCCTTGTTGTTACCGATTCCGACGAGCACACCGAGGACGGGCATTTAACGGAAGGCGCTGAAACGCGCACCCTCCAGGTTTCCAAGCGTTTGAGGAAAATGGAAGGTCTAATTTCAGAAATCACGCCGCCCATAGTGAAAGTTCTCCCAAACAGCAAGGCTTACCTGGTTGCTTGGGGCAGCAGTTACCGCCCGCTAAGAGAAGCTGCCGACCTTTTGAGCGGTGAGGGGATCAATGTAAGCATCATGGGGCTGCCGCAGGTCTGGCCATTCCCGGTTGATGCCATGATTCGTTTTCTGGATGTTGCTCAGGACATGGCCACCTTTACCGTAGAGGGTAACGCTACCTCCCAACTGGCCCACCTGATCCGCGCCGAGACGGGAATAGAAGTTTCCGGATCGATATTGAAGTTTGACGGACGGCCATTTATTCCGCGCCAGATAGCCGATCAGATAAAAAGAGAGGTCAAATAAATGGTTACGGTACTGGACTACAAAGAAGCCGTTCCAATCGCCTGGTGTCCGGGTTGCGGCAACTTCGGGATACTGGGGGCCATGCGCAAGGCGCTAGTTGATCTGAATTTGGAACCGCACCAGATCCTGATGGTATCCGGCATAGGACAGGCGGGAAAATTCCCACATTATTTGAAAGGCAACGTTTTAAACGAACTGCACGGGCGGGCGCTGCCCGCGGCCCAGGCTGCGAAGATATGTAATCCGGCTCTAACGGTGCTGTGCATGGGAGGGGACGGTGATGGGTTCGGCGAGGGGGGCAACCATTTTATAGCTGCGATGAACCGAAATGTGACAATGACCTATCTGGTCCATGATAACCAGGTCTATGCCCTGACTAAAGGACAGGCCTCGCCAACTAGCGATCCGGGTTATGTGAGTCGCACATCACCGGAAGGTTCTGGCCCAAAGCTTAATCCGCTGGCGCTGGCTATAGCCTCAGATTGTTCACTGGTAATCCGCGGTTTTGCAGGTGATATCGAGCACCTGAGTTCGATGATCAAAACTGCGATCAATCATAAAGGTTTTGCTTTCATCGACATATTGCAGCCATGTGTCAGCTTCAATCACAAGAACACTTTCACGTGGTACAAAGAACGCGTTTATAAGGTCAGCGACGATCCTAATTATAATCCTGAAGACCGCAACATGGCTTTCAGCAAAGCGCTTGAGTGGGAGGACCGGATACCGATCGGCATCATTTACCGCCACGTTCGTCCGGCATTTGAGACAGGTCTTCTGGCGCATGTGACCGGCCCGCTGGTCAAACAGGAAATAGACCCAACGAAAGTTAAGTCTCTCGTGCAGGAATATCTATAAATCCGGGTGTACGCAGAGCCTGTTTCACCATAAATACTCCGGCGCTTCAGTTCTCACTGTGCCCATAAATTGCGCCAATTTTCAGAATTGACCTAAAGATGACAACGACTGACTAACTAATTGAGCAATCGTTGCATTGCTTTAGCGGACTTCGCCCAATATTTCAATGTGCAACTTTCCCGTTCATCCACCTACAGTGTTATAATTCACCAAATGGTATTTTCGGAGTGTAAATCATGGCTAATGAAGTAGCTGTATATCCCGTTAAATATGAGAAAGAGGTTCTGCTCAAGGACGGTTCTACCGCGCTGATACGTCCCATAAAACCGGACGATGTGAAAGAATGGGTGGATTTTATAAACCGGATCAGCGTTGAACCGAGTTATGCCAAGTTCCGTTACTTTCCCCAGGATTTCAGAGTGGAGCAGGCGGAACGGTTCTGCCGCGTAGATTACCGTAATACTTTCGCCTTTGTCACCGAGATTAACAAAAACGGCAAGCCTTTGATTGTCTCTGTGGGGCGCTATTACCGTCTGCCGCGGAGAGAGACCGCCAGAGTAGCCTTTATCACGGATGAGGCCTACCGGGGGCGGGGCATCGGCAATGCGATGATGGCCTGGCTGGCAACGGTAGCTAAAGAAAACGGCATTACCAGTTTCAAAGCTGAAATTCCCGCGGACGAGGGGTTCCTCGATGCGTTCAAGAGCTTCGGATTCAACGTAGAACGGACGAACGATTCCGGCGTAACTCGGCTTACGGTTCCGCTTGCCCGGACAAAAGCCCTGACCGAAAAAGAAGAAGCCAGGGAAAGCGAAACCAATATCAACTCGATTCACAAGCTGCTGTACCCCCATTCCATCGCGGTTATTGGGGCGTCACGCGATCCCAAGTCACTGGGCAATCTGATTTTCAAATGCATCATGCAGAACAACTTTTCCGGGGTGGTTTACCCGGTGAATCCCACGGCCGAATCCATAATGAGCGTGAAATCTTATCCGTCTGTAATAGATATTCCGGGCCCGGTTGACCTTGGTTTGATAGTCGTACCGGCCAAACTGGTCTCGCGGGTGGCTGACGAGTGCGGGCGGAAAGGCGTCAAGAGCCTGATCGTAATTTCCGACGGTTTTAAGGAACGGGGACCGGAAGGCGCGGCCCGCGAGAAAGACCTACGGGATATAGCCTTCGGCCACGGCATGCGCCTGGTCGGGCCGAACTGCATGGGCGTAATCAACACGGACCTGACAACAAGCATGAACGCTACCTTTTCTCCCATCTACCCGCCGGCCGGCAACGTAGCATTCCTTTCCCAAAGTGGCGCGATGGGCCTGGTGGTGCTGGAATACGCCAGTTCTTTGAACATGGGCATTTCATCCTTTGTCAGCGTGGGCAACCGCGCCGATGTTTCACCCAACGACATGCTGGAATACTGGGGGCAGGACCCGCGCACTGACGTCATTCTGCTGTACCTGGAAGCGGTAGGGAACGCAAGGAGGTTCAGTCGCATTGCCCGCGCAGTTTCCCCAAAAAAGCCAATTCTGGTGGTGAAAGGCGGAAGGACGCCTGCTGGTTCTCATGCGGCTTCATCGCACACGGGATCTCTGGCGGCTTCAAGTGAAGTAACGGACGCTCTTTTCCGAGAAGCTGGAATCGTGCGTGTGAATGCCATCGAAGAGTTATTTGACGTTGCCGGTTTGCTGGCCAACCAGCCAATCCCGGCAGGACGACGTGTTGCCATAGTGACTAACGGCGGCGGACCGGGAATCATCGCGGCGGACGCCTGTTCCAACCTGGGGCTTGAACTCTCTACTTACAGCCCGGAATCTTTATTGGCGCTTAAGGCGGGCATAAAACGGGATGTGCCGTTAAATAACCCGCTGGACCTCACTGCCGGAGCCGGCGACGACGAGTTTGAACACGCTTTGAGAGTAACCGCGGCTGATCCGGGTGTGGATGCGGCGCTGCTTATTTTTGCGCCGCCGATATTGACCAACTCAGAAAGTATCGCGCATGCGATTGCCCGAGTGGCACCCGCCTTCCAAAAGGCGAAGAAACCCTTGATGGCTTGTTTTATGGGCCAGCGCGGCGTACAGGCCGGCATGGGCGTGCCCTGCTACCTGTTCCCGGAAAGCGCCATCAATGCGCTGGCTCGAGCGATTGAATATGACGAACTGCGGAAGAAGATCGGCGGTAAGATTCCCAAGTTTACCGGTATCAAGCGCGAGAAAGCCCTGAAGTTAATCGATGAAGCTTTGACCCGCAGCACTCACCGGCCTCTCTGGCTGAGCATGCCGGAAATCGCCGAACTGCTTGCCTGTTACGGCATTAAATTTGCGGAAATCGTCTTCGCCGATACTCCTGAATCGGCGGCACAGGCCGCAAGCAAGGCCGGTTTCCCGGTGGCCATTAAGCTAGCATCGGATACCATTTCGCATAAGAGCGACGTGGGCGGCGTAATCCTGGATGTGAACTCCGAAGCGGAAGTAAAAGCCGCATTCAAACAAATCAAGAGTAAACTGGCAGCAATTAACCGCGCCAAGGAAATGCAGGGAGTGACTATCCAACGCATGGTTAAGGGCGGCATCGAAGCGATAGTCGGCGTGACGCAAGACCCGTCATTCGGTCCAGTCATCATGTTCGGCATCGGCGGCGTCTACACCGAGTTAATCAAGGATGTCGCTATAAAGCTGCATCCGCTGACTGACAGCGACGCGCACGACCTGGTCCATTCGATAAAAATGACCAAGCTATTCGAAGGATTCCGGGGAGCGGCCCCCAGCGATACATCTTCAGTGGAAGACCTGCTGCTAAGGTTGTCCGCGATGGTAGAAGACATACCGCAGATAAGCGAGCTGGATTTTAATCCGGTGAAAGTTATGCCTGACGGTGAAGGTTACTGGATCGTCGACGCGCGCATCATGCTGAAATAGCGCAAAATTGAAATTGTAATAGTCTTAAATATTTATAACACCGGTATCTGCTGACCAAGGTTCTATTGAAAGACAGCGGGGGCCGGTGTTATATTGTTTAAGGTACCTGGTTTGGCTGAGTAAGTATGTGGTGCGGAGACCTCGATGAAACGCAGTTTAATTGCACTGGCCCTGGTGGTTGTCGTCGGAATCGGCGCTTTTACCTTCTACAAGGTAGCGGCTGCCCGTGAAGCTACCTCACCGACTTGTCCGATTGGAATATCCACATCCTCTTCCTGCTGCGGTTCCGGGGCTGCGCCTGTTGTGGAACCCGTCCAAGCCCCCGTTCCCGATTGCTGTGTCGTCCCTGCAAACTAGAACGGCTTTTCACTGCTGGTTCGGGTTTAAGCGATCAGGAATTTAACAACCCCTGACTGATTAAAGTAAAAAACGCCGGTTCGACCGGCGTTTTTTGTTGTCTTCTTTTGTTCACTTATTCCCGGTTTTCGGCATTTTATTCAGGAATCTCGGGTTCGGGCACGGGACCGTGTTCGGCCTCATAATCTTCCATCAGTCGCGCGGCGCGGGGATAGCCGATGTGAAGTTTCCGTTGTAAGAACGAAGTGGACAGATGCCCGGAATGCTCATCGGACAGGGCGCGAACGGTATCCATCAGGGGGTCTTCAGTGCCCCTTGCCTCGGCATCGTCCGGGATTTCAATTGGGGTTATTTTAATCTCGCCGCTTGGCTGTTTATTCTGGCTGGACCAGAAATAGACCAACCTTTCCATTTCAGGATCAGAGAGAAAAACGCCCTGTAAGCGCTTTGGTTTAGCCGCATCCGTAGGCATGTAAAGCATATCGCCCTTGCCCAGCAGTTTTTCCGCGCCGACGTTATCAAGAATCGTGCGGGAGTCTACCTGGGAGGTGACAGCAAAACTGATGCGGGTGGGGAAGTTAGCCTTGATTAGGCCGGTAATAACATCTACCGAAGGACGCTGGGTAGCGACGACCAGGTGGATGCCGATAGCGCGGGCCAACTGGGCCAGACGGCAGATAATCGTCTCTGTCTCGTCAAAACCGGCCATCATGAGGTCAGCGAGTTCGTCAATGACCAGGACAATAAAAGGCATTCTGTCCTCGCCTTTGCGGTCCTTGTTATAACCTTCAATGTTGCGGGCACCGTCAGCGGCCAATTTCTGATAGCGGCGGTCCATCTCCGAGTTTAGCCAGCGAAGAGCGTTCAGCGCCTTGGCCGGATCGACGATAACGGGAGTGGCGAGGTGGGGGATGGCGGCGTAGGTGACCAGTTCCACACGTTTGGGGTCGATCATCACAAAGCGCACATCATTGGGGGTGCAGTGCATCAACAGGCAGCAGATAAGGGTCTGCAAGCAGACAGTTTTACCGCTGCCGGTGGCGCCGGCGATAAGGAGGTGGGGCATCTTGGCCAGGTCAGCGGAAACGGCTTCACCGCCCGCGCCCTTACCCAGGGCCACCGCTAATTTCGTCTTGGGAGCCAGTTTCTGGAAAACGCTGGTCTCTACCACGCTGCGCAGGCTGACCATAGCCGATACCGTGTTCGGTACTTCAATGCCGACAATCGATTTGCCGGGTACTGGAGCTTCGATACGCAAACTCGGCGCGGCCAGGGCGAGGGCCATGTCATTGGCGAGAGAAGTAATGCGGTCTACTTTGACCCTGGTCTTGGAGACTTCTTCAGTCCGGCTTTTCACGTTGCCGTCCCGGTCTTTCTCTTTTATATCTTTAAACTTGCGGTCCCAACCGGGTTCAATGCCAAATTGGGTAACGGTGGGACCGACATTGATCTGCACAACCTTGGTTTCAACGCCGTAGCTCTGCAAAGATTCTTCAATGAGCCTGGCGCGGCGCTGGTTATCGGCTTCGCTGAATTCTACTTCAACAGTTTTATCCAGGATATCTATGGGCGGCAAACGCCACCCATCCACCGTTACGCCACCAGCCATCCCGTACTTTTTCCAGACTTCCTGGGCCACCTGTTTCAGTTCTTTGGGAGACTCTCCGCCGGTGGAATCTTTGGGGAGGGTTGATTTGTTGCGGGGAGAAAGAACCTTTTTTAGGGCGGGAATAGGTGATCCCGTTCCGGGGGTAACCGGAGCGGTATTGGGGGCAGCCGGCGTGGGGAGTGTATCGGCAGCTTCCGCTGCCGTGGGAGTTTTAGCAGTTCTTTGTCGGGCGCGAATGGACTGTATCAGGCCCAGAAACATGTTCCAGGCAATAGTGGGCCATATCAATATAAGCCCAAGAACAAGCAGCCCTATTATGCGCAGAACGCCCCAGACGGCTAATCCGTCTTTGGCGGCAACAGCGTCACCGAAAGTGCCGCCCTGACCGGCGAAAGCAAGGATACCCCACACCGCCAGACCGAGTGTAAATGCCCCGAACCAGCGGTTGAAATGAACCAGGAATGACCTGGCGCGCCGAAGGGCAATCCAGATTGCGATTGCGGCGACTGCCGCTTCCAGGAGAACGATGCCCCAGCCGAAGGTCGTTAACAACGACTGGCCGAAAGCAGAAATTACCGGCCACAGCAAAATGATAATGACTACAACCACGCCCGCTAAAATGGCGAACCGGACGGGTTTCCACATCAGGAAGCGCCCGAACCACCCACCAGCCGAACCGTTACGTTTTTCGCGCTTCTTGCCTGCTTTTTTGGCCATATAATCTTACACGTTTACCACAAACGGCAGAATCATGGGGTGCCGCTTGGTCTGATCGTAGTAGTACCGTTCCAAAACATCCTTAACTTTCTGGTTCACAAAGGCGACATCTGAAGGATGGCCCTGATCCAGGGTTTCCAGCAGAATATCACGGCTGGATTCAAGCATGTCATGAAAATCACGGGTATCCACAAAGCCGCGGGTTATAATATCCGGACGGCCAACCAATTTATCAGTCTGCCCGTTAACGGTGACGATCACCACGACCA
>JANYKH010000327.1 GCA_025358235.1 Chloroflexota bacterium | reverse complement strand
TGTCACGCCTGCAGGTAAAGTTACGTTGTTCAGACGGGCCGTGACATCGGCGGTAACCTTGCTCTGGGGCCGGCCTTCATAACCTGCCCCCACGGATAACTGCCTCTCACGGTTTTGGCGCTCGATAACAGTAGGTCCTGTGGAAGGTGCAATAGTAGCCACGTCTCTCAGGCGAACCTGGGTTCCGCGGGGAGTGGAAATAGTCAATAAGAAAAGGTCTTCATAGCGCTGCTTGTCCTCTTCCCGCAGTCCGACGTTGATATCGACGTCTTTGGTGCCCTGCTGTAGTTGGGAAGCGACGCTGCCATTAACCAGTGTGCGCACCGTGGAGCCAATCTGGGCGGTGCTCAATCCCCTGTCAGCGGCGCGCTTCCTGTCCACCTGGATACTGAGTTCCGGTTTGCCGGGCTCCACACTCCGGGCAACATCAACCAGCCCCGGCACGTCCTTGATTGCCGCAATAACCTGGTTTGAGGCTTTGTACAAATCTTCCTGTGATCCGTTGCTGCGCAGACTGATCTGAATGGGACGGCCTGAGCTCGTTGTCCCCGCTCCCATCCCGCCGCTGCTAAAACTCATCGTGGCGGCTGCGCCGTATTTATCGCGCAAGCGCTGTTCCACGTCCCGTATTTGCCCCGTCCCCTTCAGTTTAACGCTGACTGAAGCCTGTTCCGCCCCCAAACTCGTGCCCACCGTGGCAAAAACGTGCTCGGTTTCCGGTTGGGCCAGCAGCATGTCTTCTACGCCGCGGACCATCTGGTCGGTCTGGGCCAGCGCGGTACCGGGCGGCAGCTTTAAACTGATGCCAAACCACCCCGTGTCCATTTCATTCATGAAAGTCTGACCTACAAGGGGTAGTGTTGCCAGGCTCAATATAAAAAGGACAGTCGCCAGGGACAGGGTCAGCGCCTTGTGAGACAGCGCCCATTTCAACACGCCCTGGTATTGCCTGACGAACGCTTCGTACGAACCGCCGATTTTACCGGACTTGTTCGATTTGGTAACTTTGGGTTTCTTTTTCTCTTCACGCCGGGCAAAATAGGCCGAAAGCATGGGGGCCAGTGTAAAGGCTTCAAAAAGGGATATAAGCACTGCGATGGAGACCGTGATGCCGAACTCCCGGAACATCTTACCGGCGATGCCTTTAGCAAAAGCTACAGGCAAGAAAACGGCGACGATGGAGAGCGTCATCGCCAACACGGATAGAGCAATCTCTTTAGTGGCCTTACCGGCTGCGGCTTTAGGCGACTCCCCGGCTTCCATGTGGCGGAAGATGTTCTCCCTTACCACAATTGCGTCATCGATCAGCAGACCAATGCACAACGAGAGGGCCAGCAAAGTAATCATATTCAACGTAAAGCCGAACAGACTCATACCCCAGAAGGCCGCCACCACAATGACCGGCAGGCCGATAACGGTAATGATCGTGTTTCGTACGTTGCGGAAGAATAAAAATACAACAATGGCCGCCAGCAGAGCGCCCAATCCAAGATCAACGAGGCTGTCCTGTGTCGACCGCTTCACAAAGTCTGACTGGTCTGACGCCACGACGATATCCAGGTTGGGATATTCTTTCAGGATTTTGGTCACTTCCTGGTTGACCGCGCCCGCCACCTTTACGGTGTTGGTGCCGGATTGCTTGCGCACGGAGATAAAGACGTTGTCTTTGCCATCCAGGCGGTTGTACGACCTTAATTCCTTAAAGCCGTCAGTGACCGTGGCCACATCGCTAATTTGTACCTTGCCCTGGTCCGCAATTACAATTTGGGCAATATCATCTATATTTTGGAGTTTACCGGGCGTACGGAGAAGTTGCTCAGTACCACCCTCGGTTAAGCGTCCGCCGGGAATGTCCAGGTTCTCCGCCTTAATACCGGCCACCACCTGCTGAGGTGAAATACTCAGGGCTCGCAACCGGTCAAGAGAAAGTTGAACCTGAATCTCGCGCTCCAGACCACCGGTGACTTCAGCCGCCGCCACTCCATCCAGACGCTGAATCCTGGGTTTCAGATCATCTTCAACCAGATTACGAAGGTTGGCGAGGTCAAGCGAGCTATCTTTCGCCACCACGGCAAAAGACATAATCGGCAGCGATGATGGATCGTACGGCAGAATAACCGGGTCAAGTATTTCCTGGGGTAATCCGCCTCTTACTGCGGAAATCTTCGTCCGAACATCCTCAACAGCCTTGGCAGCCGGATATTCCAGGTTGTACATGACGATAACCAGTGACATACCTTCACTGGATGTCGAACTTACCGAGTCTACGCCGCTAAGGGAGCCCAGACTTTCCTCAATCGGCATGGAAACGGCGTTCTCCACTTCAGCCGGGCTAGCACCGGGGTAAATCGTCTGCACCGCAACGACGGGTAGCGAAATATCCGGGAGTAAATCTACCCCCATTTGTGCGTATGACACGCCCCCCAGCACCACCAGCGCCAGAATAAGCATGGTGATGAAAACGGGACGTTTAATCGATAAATCTGAAAGCCACATTCCGGTTACTCCCTCAGGTCAGATCGTATTTCAAACAAACCAAATATTACTTTTGCAGCCTCTGCAAACTAGGTTTTGCTATCAACAATTATGTCCGCCGTCGCGCCCATGCCAGCCTTTAACGGCGAGTTCTGGGGCACGTCAAAAACTACCTTTACTTCATAAGACAGCGTCCCGAATTGGATAACGGGCAGAGAACTAATTGAGGTGACGACGCTGTCAAAACTGGCATTTGGCACTGCGTCTACCTTAATGCTGACTTTTTGTCCCAGCTTCACTTTGGGAATATCCAGTTCGTTAACGTTAAATGCCATTTCCATACGCCGGTTATCGACTATTTCGATGGCCACCGTGGCGGCGTACCCTGCCGGAGATAAGAAATCGCCTACCTTTAC
>JANYKH010000233.1 GCA_025358235.1 Chloroflexota bacterium | reverse complement strand
CCGGGCGGGAAATGCCCCGGAAGACATGGGGTTACTGGTTTCTACGGTGGGCACGGCCGCCAGCGCTTTGCTGGAAACCAGGCCGGGCGCGAGTATTGAAGAAATTGAGTCAGCCCTGACATATTTATACACCGGGGTGCTTGGAGCCGCGGAAAGCGTCCGTGTTACTGGCTCCGGCAACACAATTTCAATCACGGTTAAAAAACCGGATATTCCAGATAACAAGACCGTTTCAACGCAATTCATGGGATCGCCATTAGCCTCGATCGCGGCATCAATTGCGTCAGAGGCTTTTAGTAAGCCTGTCTCGATCCGTTTAGAGACCTCAAAGAAAGGCCAACTGGAAATTGAACTTGAGGTCATGGATGCCGGACAGTAACTCGTTCCATGGAAACCATCATCACCCGGTATGAAAAGACTGTTTATTCTATTGTGCGTTGTGATAATGGTCGGCGTTTCGCTGCCTTTATTCAACCGTTCGCCCGTTAGCACCACAGTTCACCATGAGGACCCTTCTATCGTTAAAAGTCCTATCGATTATTCCATGCTGTTCACGGCCATGGCCGCATATTTTAAATTTGCGGGGAACAGGCAATACGATGATGCTGACTCTGTCCTGAAAGAATTCCGCAACACAAACGTCCCCGCGAACATGAAATATGTCTTTACCAGATACACTACCCTGCTGGAATCACTCCTCAAACTACTGGATTATACCGAGGCGAAACTGGATCTCGCTACAAAGTCTATCGAATCTAACAACATCTCGGATGCCCGAAAAACGCTGGATGAAGCCAGGGCTTCGCTGAACAACGTCTACGCGGGATACCAGGAAGTTAGAGCGATTACGACGTTATTGATCCAGGAATTCGGGATTACCCGCAAGCAACCCACCGACCCGGAATATATTGCCTGGCTGCGTCTTCAAGAAGAGATGTCGCGGCTGCAAATGCTTATGGACCGATTGGACTCGCTGCAAAACGACCTGTTGATGCAGGTACAGCATGTCACAACAATTTTATTGCCGGTTGAAATAACAATATCAATTGAACCGGATACAGCTTATGTCGGAGATAATATAAATATTTCCGGAAAAGTGCAAAGTTCAGGGGTGGCGCTGGCCGGACGGACGGTGGGAATCAATATCGGGGGAGCCGGTTATAAAGCGACCACTGACAGTGATGGTCAATATCGCAAATCGGTAATGATGCCATTTATCTATTCCGGCAGTGTGGAGATTAATAGCGAATTCTCACCTACCGGTTCTGACCTTAACAGCTATCTCGCCGCGCACAGCGAGCCCATTTACGGGATTCCCCGGTTTTACAGCACGGAACTAAAGGTCGCCGAACCCGGGGAGGCCTATCCAGGAATTTCAGTTTCAGTGTCGGGCTCGTTTGATTCTGACCCGCCCGGCCCAAACCGTTCGGTGCAACTCCTGCTTGACGGGCAAAGAATGAGTTCACTATTTACTTCCGGTAAATTTATCATTAACTCTAATATTCCCTCTACGATCGGTTCGGGGATTCATACGCTTACCGTACTGGTTGATCCCGTCGGCCGCTTTTCCGGTGCAGCGCAAAAAGTACCCTTGCCGATAAAACGAAAACAGATTTCAATTAATACCGATAGACCGAGTTTCTTCATTGTCCCAGGATTGATAATCATCCGCGGAAGTGCCAGTCAAGCCGGCCTCCCGGTAGAAAATGCCAGAGTGGAAGCAACCTGGGGCGAAAAAACCAGTACTTTCAACACCGGAGAAGACGGCAAATTCACTGCGGTTTTGCCCTATTCACTTGATCTCACATTAGTCGGAAGGCAGACGATTGATTTTACCGTACAACCTGAGGAACCATGGCTGGACAGCGCGATGGTTACCCTGGAAACCCGTACTTTCAATTGGGTTACCATCGGTCTGACGTTCCTGATTATAGCCTTGCTATCTGTACTGGTGCGGCGTCAATTGAAACCAGCCCCGCTGATGGAGACCCGTGAGCAGGCAACAACCCCTTCCAGAA
Source organism: Chloroflexota bacterium (assembly GCA_025358235.1). Classification (GTDB taxonomy): domain Bacteria; phylum Chloroflexota; class Dehalococcoidia; order Dehalococcoidales; family RBG-16-60-22; genus JACPQH01. Next base: position 2,405 of record JANYKH010000233.1, on the reverse strand, counting down.
CAATAGGCGAGACGCCAGTGATTACTCAGCCAAGTATTGGTAAACAAAATATTTTACACGGCGCTGTTCAAGGGGTTTTGGCGGAATATTATGTTGCCTCTGAACTGGTGGCCCGGAAGACGGGGCTAACCATCACTGCCACTATGACTATCCGCGAATATGGCGAGGCAGTAAATCCGCTGCTTTCTGACAAAGCGGGGGGATTATTCAATGATCTGGGAAAAATGGCAGAAATTGAACTCTACTCTGCTGTCGCTATTCAACTTGCTGCGGAAAAAGCCAACCTGACCGTTGCGGAACTGGAAAAGGAGCTCGATAATGCCACTGCGTAAGCTCCTGCCGCTGGCGATCAGTTTGGCGTTGATCTTACTGGCTGTGATGGTGTGGACACAGCCGGTTAACGAAGATTACAGCGATGCAAATCCTTACTGGAACGGTCTGAATCAAACTGACAACCTGAGTGTAACCAGGCTTGATTAATTAAGCAATTTGCCGTCTGATTCTTCAAAAGCGGTTTTGCTGCTAATTCCTGAATTAGGTTTCAACGCGGCAGAACTTGAAGAATTACACATGTTTATTCGTAACGGCGGCACTCTTATACTGGCAGATGACTTCGGCTTCGGAAACCAGGTGCTGGAAAGCCTGGACACGCCTATCAGGTTTTCAGGCAAACTGCTAATAGACCCCATCTTGAATTACCGCAACCCTGCCCTGCCTAAAATCGCCCGTTTTGAAAAGAGCCAGGTTACCGACAATATCTCATCACTGTCCCTAAATTACGCCACCACGCTGGATAACACGCCCGGCAACGAGGTATTGGGGGCATCATCATCGTTTAGCTTCCAGGATAATAACGGTAATAGAAGCTGGAATCCTGACGAACCCTCCGGCCCACTCACAGTAATGGCAGCCCATGCGATAGGCAGCGGCAGGTTGATCATATTGTCTGATCCAAGCATATTTATAAACGGCATGCTGACCAAAGATGATAATCTCAGGTTACTCACTAACATCACCGAGTTAGCGCCGGTTTTCTATTTTGACCAGTCACACCTGCCGGATTCCCGCCTGCATCAAGCTAAGACATATTTAGAGGTGATCAGAGCATTTTTAAAGACCCCGGCCGGAACGGTAGGGCTGATTATTGCAGGCCTCTGGCTTACCACCTTACCGTTATGGTATAAGAGAATAAAATCTCCTTTGAGAAGGAAGTGAACAACATGCCTGTGAACCTGCGTGATATTCCTGTTAACGTGATCGCGGAAGTATCGAAGGTTGTTTTTGGAAAGGACGAAGCCAAGAAAATGCTCTTGGTCGCCCTTCTGGCTAAAGGCCATGTGCTTATCGAAGGCGCGCCCGGAACGGCTAAAACAACTATCGCTAGAACATTTGCCCAGGCTATCGGGGGCAGTTTTAAGCGCGTCCAGGGTACGCCTGATATGCTGCCGAGCGATATTACCGGCTTTAATCTCTACCGGCCGGACGGCAGTTCGACGTTTATCCCGGGCCCGATTTTTGCGAATGTGGTGCTGGCAGATGAACTGAACCGCACTACCACCCGTACCCAGTCCGCGCTGCTGGAATCGATGCAGGAGCACCAGGTAACCATCGAGGGCATTACACACCAACTGGAATCACCGTTCATCGTTATCGCCAGCCAGGTACCTTACGGCGGAGTGGGTACTTCACCTTTTTCCGATGTACAATCAGACCGTTTTATGCTGCGCGTCTGGAGCGGTCTTCCCAGCCCGGAAGAAGAGTCTAAAGTTTTAAGAGACATAGACCGGATTACCGACGCCCGTATTAATCCCCAGGCTACCACAGAGGAAATTCTCAAACTTCAGGAAGAAGTTAAAAAGGTGACCGTGGCGGAAAATGTCCGCAACTACATCATCGCGATTATCGACAGGCTGCGGCATAACGCTGATCTCTCCGTGTTCCCATCCCCCCGCGCCAGCATTTCTCTATTCCGCGGTGCGCGATCTCTGGCCTACCTAGACGGGCGCGAATTTGTCATCCCGGATGATGTCAAGCGGCTAGCATTACCCTGCCTGTCCCACCGTATACATCTTCTCCCGGAATCAGAGATGCAGAATAAAACTACAGAAACTGTTATTAAAAGCGTGCTGGAATCTTTGCCGGTGCCGAAATAGCACGGGATGAATGAAAAGAAAACTTTCTGTTTTATGTAAAGCCTATTGTCTGGCGGCGCTGCTGGCGATGGGGATTATCGCTCCACCGCCCGGCTCATTTATATGTCTGGGATTGCTCGTGGCGGCGCTGATAAATACTCGCCGGCCATTTTCCCCGGACACAAAAGTGGTACTGGCAATAAGCGGTCTTTTCATTGTGCCGGTCTCCGCGGATATGTGGCTGATGAATCCATATTTAGCGGCAGTCGCGGC
>JANYKH010000228.1 GCA_025358235.1 Chloroflexota bacterium | reverse complement strand
CGGGCTGCATTAAAACCACATCTCCGTCATCAATAAGTGCATCGATCATGGAATGTCCTTTTACTTTTAAGGCATAAACACCGTCCCGGTTACGGATCAGATCGGCCGGGATGGACATCATTTCAGCGCCGGAAGCGCTGTCCCAGGTGTCAGCGGTGGGAACAGGTATTGGTAACCCGGCGGCGATAAAACCTATCATCGGTACCGGCATATAATCCCGCCCGGGCTGTGTTTCGTTGATCAGTTCTATACTGCGGGATAGTTCTTTCTGGCGGCGGATATAATTATTCTTTTCCAAAGATTTGAGATTATATTCGACAACTGAGGTGGAGCTGATATGGCACCCGTTCTGAATATCGCGGATGGTAGGTGGAATACGGTTGTCTTCCCAAAAGTCGCGGATGAATTTGATAATGACTTGCTGGCGGTCTGAAAGGTCTTTCATTTTTCCACCTGAGAACAAACGTTCGCTTTTAATCTATCTGAAAAGGTGGAAGTCTGTCAAGTGCGAAGCGCCAGTGAAGTTAAGAGAAATGATCGAGAGTGCTTACGGGGTGGTCGCGGCGGGTTCCAGCATCAGCTTATCCATTTCAAGCTGGACCGGTATCGGGTAGTCCCCGGTGAAACAGGCATGGCAGAAGGAATCTTTAGGCAGACCAATGGCTTTTACCAGACCGTCAAGACTGATATAGCCTAAAGAATCAGCCCCGATGTACTGGCGGATTTCTTCCACTGACTTCTGCGCGGCGATAAGTTCGCGACGGGTAGCCATATCCACGCCGAAGAAACAAGGGAAGCGGATAGGAGGAGAACAAATGCGCATGTGTATTTCACGCGCGCCTGCTTTACGCAGCATTTTCACCACGCTGGGGGTGGTGGTACCACGCACAATGCTATCATCAACGACAACAAGGCTCTTGCCGTTAAGCAACTGGGGGAGGGGATTGAACTTCAGTTTCACGCCGAGATCACGGATATGCTGATCCGGGGCGATAAATGTGCGCCCGACGTAACGGTTCTTGATAAGGCCTTCGCTAAGCTGAATACCGGAGCGGTTAGAATAACCTATTCCGGCGGCGGTGGCGGAATCCGGAATCCCCAACACCAGATCAGCTTTAACCGGATACTCTTCTGAAAGGATAGCTCCCATCTGCTGGCGGGTGGGATACAAAAGCCGGCCGCTGATGACGCTATCGGGACGCGCAAAATAGATATATTCAAAGATGCAAAGACCCTTGCGCTGCGGCTCGATACGGCTGCTTTCGAGACCATTGGCAGAAATTGAAAGGACCTCGCCGGGGGCGATTTCGCGCACAAACTCCGCGCCGATGTGGTCTAAGGCGCAGGTTTCAGACGCGACAACGTACCCGTTATCTATCGTGCCGAGGCAAAGAGGGCGCACGCCCATGGGATCACGTACGGCGAATAACGCGTTTTTAGTCATGATGACCAGGGAATAAGCTCCCTGAATCCGCTTCATGGCGTGCTTAATACGCTCTTCCCAGTTGTTGCCAGGGGAAGCCAGAATCAAATTGGCGATGATTTCGCTATCAGTGGTGCTGGTAAAGGTGTAACCGGCTTCGGACAATTCCTGGTAGAGGTGAGATGTATTGATAAGGTTACCGTTATGGCCGAGAGCGATGCGGTTGTCACCTTCGCCGACGACAATCGGCTGGGCGTTGCAGATGCGGCTGGAACCAGTGGTAGAGTAGCGGTTATGACCGATCGCGATGTAGCCGGTAAGCTGGCTCAGGGATTCTTCGCTGAAAACCTGCGATACAAGACCCATCCTGGCGTATACATTGATTCTCTTCCCGTCTGCGGTAGCGATACCGGCGCTTTCCTGGCCCCTGTGCTGTAGAGCAAACAAGCCAAAAAAGGTTAAACGGGCTACATCTTCATTAGGGCTGTAAACACCAAATACGCCGCAAGCTTCGTGCAAACGATACTACCCCGACACTCGTTAACTACATTCCAATTATAGTCTTGCCGAACACTGAGGTCAATTCAGTTAGCTTCAGTTGGCCTTGAGCCAGTCTTTGATAGCCGTGACTGCCCGCTCATCTGTGCGGAGGCGGTGGGTGCCCCCGGGCAGAATTAACAGTTTCTTGGGTTCAACAGCTGCTTTATATAAGTTGTAAGCGCGGTTTACCGGTACAATATCGTCCGCGTCACCCTGGACGATGAATACCGGGCGCGGTGAAATCTTACTGATACAATCAACCGGTTTTACTTGACTAAAGCGAGCGGCCCATTCTTTGACTGAAAGAGGGAAAGCCGGGTCCTTAATTATCCCGATTTCACGGTACCCGGAGATGACACCAGCGGCGTTCGCTTCGTTGACAATAGTAAACCGGTCCGGAGAGGAACAACTTATGACGGACTTTATCCGCTTATCCTCGGCCGCCACACATATCGAGGCGGCTGCTCCGGCGCTAAACCCCAGCAGATGCACCTGCTTCTGATCAATTTCCGGCAAATTGAACAGATGTTCAAGAACAGCGTTAAGATCGTCAAGCCAGCCGGGGACGTCAAAATCACCGCTGCTGAGGCCCGCGCCCCGGAAATTAAAGATCATTGCGGCAAAGCCTCCCTTACAAATAGTTTCTGCCAGGATAGGATAGCCGCGGTCGGTGGGATCAGGAATACGGGCGGGAATGCCGTGACAAATACAAACGGTGGGGAATGGCGGTTTGCCTTCAGGCAGGTAAAGTTCGCTGTACAGTCTAACGCCATTGGCCTCAATATATTTTCTAATTGTGTGCATTATGTCAATCCTATTAACAGCAGAAATTCGCGGTTGCCTTCGGCGCCCAGTATCGGCGAGGCAACAAGGCCGTGAAGTCTTAAATTGTTTTCACCCAGCCATTTTATAAAACGGCCCAAAATTCTCATCTGTACTTCCGGGTCCCGAATTATACCCCCCTTCCCCACTTCCTCCCGCTGTGCTTCAAATTGTGGTTTGAAAAGGGTGACGAGGTACCCTCCTTCCTTGACGATTGTTAGCACCGCGGGAATCACTTTCTCCAGAGAGATAAAGGAAAGATCGAAG
>JANYKH010000225.1 GCA_025358235.1 Chloroflexota bacterium | reverse complement strand
CACCACCCTCCTGGTCACCGGTTCCCTTCTCGCCACGATCATCGGAGCATCGGCCACGGTGGGCATGGCGGGCCTTGGATTCAAACAGGGTCTGACCGGGGCGTGGTGGATTCTGGTGGGGACGGTTGGGCTCGTCGTATTAGGACTGTTCTTCGCCCGGAAAGTACGCAAGTTGGCGCTTTACACTCTGCCCCAGGTAATTGAAACTCAATACGGGCGCATGGTTTCAACCAGCGCTTCGGTGCTCATTGTCATCGCGTGGATGGGGGTGGTGGCCGCTCAGATTTCGGCGGGAGGTCGCATTTTATCAGTCCTCGGCTACGGCAACCCGACCATGTGGATGATCATTTTTACTTTCGTGTTTGTGGCCTACACCACGATCGGCGGTCAGATAGGCGTTATCGGCACGGACCTGATCCAGACTATATTAATTTACATCGGCATCTTCGCCTGCGCGGCGGCGGTGCTGGTTAAAACCGGCGGATTTAAGGCCTTTCAGGCCGCGCTGCCGGCGGACCGCTTTTCATTCCCGGTAAGCCAGAGTTTTGATCTTTCAGCCCTGGTGACTATGCTATTGGTAGTGGGACTGACTTACGTCGTCGGCCCGGACATGTATTCCCGCATCTTCTGCGCCAAAGACGACCGCACGGCCCAGAAAGCCACGCTGTGGACCGCTCTTTTCCTGATTCCGGCCGCTTTCACCATCGTCTTTATCGGGATGGGGGCCTCGGTACTTTTCCCCAATATCGCCCCGGAGCAGGCCTTCCCTACCGTAATTAATAATGTGTTGTCCCCCTTCTGGGGTGGGTTGGTACTCGCCGGACTGGTAGCCGCAGTGATGTCTTCCGCCACCGCCACGCTGCTCAGCGCGGGGACCATCCTGCTGGCGGACGTATTCCACCAGTTCAGCCCGGCTAAAGCGACGGAAAAAGCGATCCCCCGTTCACGGTGGATGGTGGTGGTTCTGGGTATCGGCACGCTGGCCATCGCGCTGGTAATGAACGGTATTATCAGTTCGCTGCTGTTTGCCTACACCATTTACACTTGCGGCATCATCGTGCCGGTACTGGCCGGGTTCTTCAAGGACAAATTAAGAGTTACGGCCTGGGGCGCGATGGCGGCGCTGGTGGGGGGCGGATTGGCTGGGCTGGCCAGCAAAATCGGGCCCTTTGGCGGGACGAAATACCTTGATCTGGCGGCGCTGGCGCTAAGCGCCATACTGCTGTTCGGGGTAAGTTTTGCTGAGAACCGGCTGCGGAAAAAGGCTGTAGAACCGGGATTGCGGAATAAGTCGACAGTATAGCCCGCCCTGCTTTCAAAATGCCCCACGCCCGCCCCTCGGTTGCGGCCAATCTGATCTGTGCTATAATATTGTTTGGGCTTTTTTTAAGCAGTTTTTTCTAAATTATTTTTATGGTTGAGGCGCGTTCAGCCTCTGGAGAGTCACCGTGGTCGCTCAAAAAACAAGCCAGGAAACATTAGCCATCGTGCGGCATTCTGCCTCGCACATCATGGCGCAGGCTGTAAAACACCTCTTCCCGGATGCCAAATTCGCCATCGGGCCTTCAATCGAAGAAGGCTTTTATTACGATTTTCAATTACCCCGCGCCCTCACCCCGGAAGACCTGCCCGCAATAGAGCAGCGCATGGGTGAAATAGTCGCCTCCAACGTTCCTTTCACCTACAAAACAATCAGCAAAACTGAAGCCCGCAAAATATTCGCCGATCAGCCGTTCAAGATGGAACTGCTAGAAGACATTACCGATGAGACTGTCACCATCTACGACCAGGGCGGGTTCACCGATCTATGCCGCGGTCCTCACGTCGCCACGTCCGGAGAGGTCAAAGCCTTTAAACTCACCAGCATTGCCGGCGCATACTGGCGCGGGGACGAAAAACGCCCCATGCTGCAGCGCATCTACGGCACCGCTTTCCCTTCTTCTGAAGAACTGGCTGAACACCTGAACAGAATCGAAGAAGCCAACAAGCGGGACCACCGCAAACTCGGCAAAGAACTTGACCTTTTCAGCCTGCATGACGAAGCGGGCCCCGGCCTGGTTTACTGGCATCCCGCCGGCTCGGCCATCCGCCTGGCGGTTGAGGATTTCTGGAAAAAAGAGCATGCCAAGCGCGGCTACCAGTACGTTTACACCGCCCACATCGGCAAAGTCGATCTGTGGAAAACGAGCGGCCACTGGAACTTCTACCGCGAGAACATGTACAGCCCGATGGTTATCGACGAGCAAGAATATGTGCTGAAGCCGATGAACTGCATCGGCCACATTATGATTTACAAGACTCAACTGCGCAGCTACCGCGATCTGCCCATCCGCTACGCTGAGCTGGGTACGGTATATCGCTACGAGCGTTCCGGCGTACTCCACGGCCTGTCCCGCGTCCGCGGCTTCACCCAGGACGACGCCCATATCTTCTGCCGCTTCGATCAGCTTGAGAGCGAAGTTATGCGCGTGCTGGAACTGACCCGTTATATGATGAAAACCTTCGGTTTTGAAAGCTACAAGGTCTTCCTTTCCACCCGCCCGGACCACTATGCCGGCTCACTCGATATGTGGGACGAAGCCACGGAAATTCTGCGCCAGTCGCTGATCAAATCCGGCATGGACTATGTCGTTGATCCCGGCGAAGGCGTTTTCTACGGCCCAAAGATCGATACCAAAATTCAGGACGCCCTGGGCCATGACTGGCAGGGCCCGACAGTGCAGGTAGATTTCAACCTGCCCAAGAACTTCGAAGTAAACTACATCGGCGAAGACGGCAAAGAACACATGGTGGCCATGGTGCACCGCACTGTACTCGGCAGCATGGAACGCTTCCTGGCCGTGCTTATCGAGCATTACGGCGGCGCATTCCCCGTCTGGTTAGCTCCCTGTCAGGTTAAGATCATTCCCGTTGCTGACCGGCATATCGAATACGCTCAGAAGATCGCGGGAGACATGATCGACGAAGGGCTGCGCGCTGAAGTTGACGCCCGCTCCGAACGTATGAACATGAAGATCCGCGAGGCGCAACTCCAGAAAGTGCCCTATATGATAATTCTTGGAGACAAGGAAGTCGCCAGCGGAAATATTTCTGTCAGAACGCGGACCGGGGAACAGATGAATAACCTTGATCTGGCGGCCTTTAAGGAAAAACTCAACGCGGCGATCAAAAGCCGGGCGTTGGACTAGAGGGGAATAGCCTCTAAAAGATAAATTTTGATGGCCGGGTTTGCCGAAAACGCATCCTTGTGCTATATTTATTTAAAGTATGCAGTAAATACCCTCGGAGGTACAGAAAGCAATAATTAAGCAATTAAGAATTAACGAAAGGATTATCGCCAGAGAAGTCCGTGCGGTGGGGGAACAGGGAGAACAATTAGGTATCATGACCCTCGCGGCGGCAAGAGAACTCGCGCGGAGAGCGAGCCTGGATCTGGTTGAGGTAGCGCCCACATCCGTCCCCCCCGTAGTGCGCATTCTTGACTATGGCAAGTTCAAGTACGAACAGGCCAAAAAGGAACAGGAAGCTAAAAAAGGGACTAAACTCTCCGGTCTGCGTCAGGTACGGTTCCGCCCCAAGGTAGGGGAACACGATCTGGAAGCCAAGGTCAGAAATGTGCGCAAGCTCCTGGCTGAAGGCGACAAAGTTAAAGTAATGGTGATATTCCGCGGTCGTGAAATATCTCACCCGGAAATCGGCTGGAAACTCCTGCAGCGCCTGACAGAAATGCTGAAAGACTCCGCCGCGCCGGAAAAGCAAATGGCCAGCGATGGTAAAGCAATTAGTATTACTCTTCTTCCGCTGGCGACGGTTCCCAAACCGAAGCCTGTGGAGAATATAGATTTAGCAGCGACACCAAAGGAAAAACCTGAAGTAAAGGTGAAGGAAACCCAGAATGCCAAAACTTAAAACTCACAAAGGGGCCGCCGCCCGGTTTCATGTAACGGGTACCGGCAAAATCATGCGCATCAAGGGACCGAAGAGCCACCTACGCCGCAACAAATCAAAGCGGACCAAGGCGCAATTCGATGCTAAGATCGAGATTAGTCCCAGTTTCCGGCGGCAGATGCAACGACTCATACCCACCGGGGTAACGAGATAGGAGGATCATACTACTTTGCCTAGAGTAAAAAGGGGCGTCACGAAGCATGCCGCCCATAAAGCAACACTGGAGATGGCCAAGGGTTATTTCCTTGGCCGGCACCGCTTTTACAAAAAAGCACATGAGCAGGTATTAAAATCCCTGCAATACGCTTTCGATCATCGCCGCGAACGCAAGGGCGATATGCGCAAGCTCTGGATCGAACGTATTAACGCCGCAGCCCGCGCCCAGGGCATGACGTATTCCGAATTCATGTACGCCGTGAAACTGACCGGAATCACCGTCAACCGCAAGTTACTGGCGGATATGGCCATCAAGGACCCGAAGGCTTTTAACAACATCGTCACGATGGTCCAGGCAAAAACCAAGTAACCAACCCGGCTAATTCCGATTGAATTTCTTCCCCATGTACTGCCACAAGGCGGTATGTGGGGATAGGCGTTTTGAGGAGATATGCTTCCAGAACTGGAAAACCTTAGAACAAGCGCTCTGAGTGAACTTGAGAAGGTCACCGCTCCCCCCGAGCTCGATGCCTGGAGGGTGCGCTATCTGGGCAAAAAAAGCGACCTTACCAATATTCTGCGCAGTCTGGCCGGTCTGACGCCGGAAGAAAAGAAGGAAGTTGGCGCGCAGGCCAACCAGATTAAAGGCCTGCTGGAAACTACCCTCAAATCAAAGGAAGAGGCCTTCCGCACCATCGAACTAACTCGCCAGACAGCGAAAGAGTCAATCGATATTACACTGCCCGGCCGCCCCTCAACCGTCGGCCGGTTGCATCCCCTCACCCAGACCGTCAACGAACTTTGCGAAATCTTCAAATCCATGGGCTTCGCTATCGTTGAGGGGCCTGACGTCGAGATGGACTATTACAACTTCGAAGCATTGAATATCCCCGCCGAACACCCCGCCCGGGATACTATGTCTTCTTCCTGGATCGATACCGGCGAGCAGGAACGCAAAATGCTCCTGCGCACCCACACCACCTCGGTGACCGCCCGGGTACTCGAGAAAATGAAACCGCCTATCCGCATGATCGCGCCCGGTAAGGTCTACCGCTACGAAGCCAGCGATGCCACCCACACCCCCATGTTCCACCAGATTGACGGGCTGGCCGTGGACAAGGGTATCACCATGGCTGATCTCAAGGGCACTCTTTACGAATTCGCCCGCCGCTATTTTGGCGAGGACCGCAAGGTCCGTTTCCGCACGGATTTCTTCCCCTTCGTAGAACCGGGCGTGGAAATGGCCATCGAATGTATAGTCTGCCACGGCGAAGGCTGCAGGCTGTGCGGCACTACCGGCTGGATTGAGATTATGGGCGCCGGCATGACTCATCCTGAAGTGCTGCGGCGAGGCAATATTGATCCCGAAGAATATACCAGCTTTGCTTTCGGCATCGGTATTAACAGACTGCCCATGCTGCGCTACGGCATTGATGATATCCGTAATTTTTATGCCAACGACCTTCGATTCTTAAAACAGTTCCAGGTTTAAGATATGAAAGTACCTCTGAAATGGCTCAAGCAGTACGTCGATCTTAATCTCCCCATCGCCGAAGTGGCGAACCGGCTGACTATGTCCGGCAATGAAGCCCACCTGGTCTATTCCAATGCCGGCAAATGGGATAAAGTTTACATCGGCCAAATAAACGCCGTACTGCCCCACCCCAATGCTGACCGCCTCCACCTGATTACCGTAGATGTGGGCAAGAGCCAGGAAACTATCGTTTGCGGCGCGCCTAACCTGACCGTCGGCGATAAAATCGCCTTTGCCGCCCTGGGCGCGGAACTCTTCGATACCCACACCGGGAAAAACATTAAGTTAACCCCGGCCAAGATACGCGGCGTCGTGTCCGCCGGCATGGCTTGCTCCGAAGCTGAACTGGGCATTTCCCAGAGCCACGAAGGCATATTAATTCTGCCCGTTGATGCCCCTATAGGCAACCCGCTCGCGGAATACTTCGGCGATGTTGTGATGGACATTGAAGTCACTCCCAACCGCCCGGACTGCCTTTCTATTATTGGCATCGCGCGGGAAGTGGCCGCCCTCACCGGCGCTGCTCTCCATCTGCCGGAAGCCAATTATCCCGAAACTGACGCTCCGATGTCAGAAAAACTTCAAGTTGAAATCTCTGACCCCACCCTCTGCCCGCGCTACTGCGCCAGCCTGGTGACCGGAATCAAGATCGGCCCCTCACCGGAGTGGATGCAGGAAAGCCTGAAAGGGTGCGGGATGCGCCCCATTAACAACATCGTCGATATTACAAACTTCGTTATGCTGGAGTACGGCCAGCCGCTGCACTCCTTCGATTATCAATTTATTCACGGGAAGAAAATAATTGTCCGCCCCGCGAAGGCCGGCGAGAGACTGCAAACCCTTGACGGCAACCTGCGGGATTTGACTCCTGACATGCTCGTTATTGCTGATCAAGACCGCCCTGTGGCGCTGGCCGGGGTGATGGGCGGCTCAAACTCCGAAGTGACCGATAATACCACGTCCATTCTGCTGGAAGCGGCCAGTTTTAAGGCCTCCAGCATTCATTACACCGCGCGCAGCCTTATGTTGAACAGCGAAGCCTCCATGCGCTTCGAGCGCGGCATCCGGCCCGGCCTCACTATCCCGGCGCTCAAACGCGCCACTCAACTCATGGTGGAGCTGGGGGGCGGGCAGGCGGCCAGAGGATTTGCGGAGGCTTATCCCGGCAAACAGACCGATAAACCCGTGACGGTAACCACCGGCACCTTCGATAGAATTCTCGGGAAAGAATATGCCTGCACCAAAATAGTTGAAATACTGACGTCCCTGGGCTGCGAATGCTCCGCCTCGGGCGATGAAGTGACGGCGTTCCCGCCTTACTGGCGCGGCGATATCAAAAGGCCGGTCGACCTGGTGGAAGAAGTCGCCAGAATCGACGGGCTCGATAAGATTCCAACGACGCTGCTCCGCTGCGAGATTCCCCACCAGTCCCCCAACCTCCAGGTGGCCGCCAAGACACGCTTAAGCCAGGCTATGGTGGCCCTCGGTTTCCAGGAAACCGTAAGCTACTCCCTCGTGGGGATGAGCAGCCTGACCAAATTGAAT
>JANYKH010000223.1 GCA_025358235.1 Chloroflexota bacterium | reverse complement strand
TCTTGTACCCTACAGCGGCTACAGCCCTGATTAAGGACTATTTGGCCCAGACTCAGGAGGAGCCTTATGATACTTTAACCGGGCGGGAACGTGAAATTCTCCAGCTTATCGCCGAGGGTTACACCAGCGCGCAGATTGCGCAGCGTCTTATCATAAGTCTCAAGACCGTGTTGGGCCACCGTACCAAGATTATGAAAAAGCTGGATCTGCATAACCGCACCGAGCTTATTAAATACGCCATGAGAAAAGGTCTGGTAATGGTGAATTAAAGGGATTTTTCCTCTGGTTCCCCGTCTCTGGAAGTGGGTGGTTGAAGTGATGTGGTGGATGGGTAAGGGGGGATGGGGGCGGGGAACCAGATATATTTTTTGGATTTAGGGGGGCTGAAAGGCCCTCTTTTTCTATACAAGATGACAGAACCAACGCAAGTATTTGCTTTTAAGAGCGGCCTTCAGCTATCCTTTTCCTATGCAAATAGTTCTCGCTTCAGCCTCCCCCCGCCGCAAAGAACTACTGGAGAAAATCGGGCTCAAATTCATCGTCGATGCTAGCGATTTTCCCGAAGATGCTTTTAATGCTTTGCCTCCCCTCGCCCGCGCCAAAAAACTTTCTGCTGCCAAGGCCTTTTCCGTCGCCTCCCGCCACCCTGAATCCATTATCATAGCCGCAGACACCTTCGGTGTGATAGGCCGTAAAACACTGGGCAAACCGGGCAGCCCTGATGAAGCGGAGAATATGTTAATATCTCTGTCCGGACGCATGCACCGGGCGGTTACCGGGCTCACCGTCATGGATACCACAACCGACAAAACAATTTCCCGCGTAGTGCAGACACGGGTTTATATGCGGCAATTGACCAGGGAAGAAATTATAGCCTATGTAAAAACTGGTGAACCTCTCGGTAAAGCCGCTGCTTACGCCATTCAGGGAATCGGCTCAGTTCTCATCGACCATATTGACGGCGATTTTTATAACGTCGTGGGTCTGCCGCTGGCAATGCTGGCGGAAATGCTAAAAAAATTCGGCGTGCAAGTCCTCAAAGGGTAAGAACATGGCACGCCGATTTTAAAGCCTGATATCAGGTCAGCTTCTCGTTGTGGGTTTGGATTTAACTTTGTAAGAATTGAGCCAGGGCGTTTATCTGCGCCTGGGTAAGTCTGTCTTTCCAGGCGGGCATGTTCCTGATGCCGTTGGTTATCGTATCGATAATAAATTGAGTATTGCGCCCCCGGGAAGTCAGCGCAGCGGCGGTGAGAGCAGGGCCAACAACTCCTTCCCGGTTAAACCCGTGGCACGGAGCGCAGTTCTGTTTAAACAAGGCTGAAGCATCGATGGCCGGAACCGGTGGGTTGGTGGTGGTGGAAACCGGCGGAATAATAGAGACCGAAGGGGTGGGCTGGGGGCTTGTGACAGCCGTTGGGGTCACGCTTATGCCCGGGGGAGTAATCGGCTTGGGCGAGGCCGTGATCGCCGGAGGGGACATGGTCGCCGGGGCCGTCGTCGTGGCGGCCGGTGATGAACAAGCGCTGGCCATCAAAGCAGAGGTAATTATCAATAAACTTATAATCTTCAATTTTCGCCTCCGTGAATTGCCTTTAACTGGTGTTATATCACCGGGCAGGTTGGCTTGATATTAGTGAAATTACGTAATTCCCGTCCGGTGCGTTTTTGAAGGGATGAAAATGTTGACGGGGTAAAGAGGTTATCCAGCCGCGAATTCGGCGGCGGATTGTCCCGCCAGGTAGCCGGTAGAAAATGCAGCCTGCAGGTTATAACCTCCGGTGTTGGCATCGATATCCATTACTTCGCCGCAAAAGTACAGGCCCTTGACGATTTTTGATCCCATAGTCCGGGGGTCGATTTCCTTCAGTGAGACTCCGCCGGCCGTGACCATGGCCGCATCCAGCGGGAGGGTGCCGCTGATGTTAAACCGGAATGACTTCATCAGGTTTACGAGTTTATCACGTTCCGCGGCGGTCACCTGGTGGCCGGGCTTGTCCGCCGCGATACCGGTCATTTGCAGAAAAATTGGGGCCATTTTCTGGAGTACCAGTGCTGAAACCAGGGTGAGGATATTTCTTTTGCCGAAGCGGTCAAAATATGTCTGGATTTCCGCCGATAATTGTTCTCTGGAAGTGTTCGGTCTCAGGTCGATAGCGATGCTGACCGGTCCTTTGAGGGAAGCATCGTAAACGGCTAGACTCATTTGGAGCACAGCCGGACCGCTGACGCCGAAGTGCGTCATGATGAGGTCACCGGTGCGAGCTTCGATAACCGGTGCATGGGCTTTCATTCCGGTACCCCTACCGTAGTCTTTCAGAACCGCCGCCGGGCCGATCTCTTCCGCCATGCAGGCGTAACTGGTAATGCGCACCTGCCGCAGGCTGACACCCTGCAGGGACCGGGCTAAGTCTATCTCTTTCACGGCTAGGGGCACCAGCGCCGGTCTAAGAGGAACGATTGTGTGTCCCAGACTTTCGGCGATGTTGTAGCCGTCCCCGCTCGTCCCCACCCCCGGATATGACGCGCCGCCGGTGGCCAGCACTACCGCCGAGGCGGGGTATTCTCCCAGGTCGGTCTTAACGCCTGTCACTTTGCCGTTTTCAGTCGTTACTCCCAACACGCGGGAAGTAATGCCCAAATTTACTTTGTTCTCATCCATGTATTGGCGCAGAGCATTTAGGACGTCATGGGCGTCATTGGAGACGGGGAAAATGCTGCCATCAGGTACTGTCTGGGTGATGACGCCGTATTTTTCCATCAGAGCCAATAATTCATCGCGGAAAAAATATTGGAACGCGGAGCGCAGAAAACGCCCGTTTTCGCCATACATTTCAATAAACTGGTCAAGCGGACGGGCATTGGTCAGGTTACAGCGGGAGCCGCCGCTGAGCAGGATTTTTTTACCCGGCCCATCGGTTTTTTCCATTAGAGTAACGGTGGCTCCGCATTCGGCTGCACGGCCCGCGGCCATCATGCCGCCCGCCCCAGCCCCCACCACAATAACCGGATCAGACATGCTTAATTTCCTTTTGAGAGTGATCTGTCAAACAAGTATCTCATATCCGTAATACGAGGTGCCATGTTTAAAGGCAACTGTGGAAACTGGCCTAATTGCCAGTAAGGTTCCCGCCGTTAGCCGGTGAAACATTGATAACCCGGTAGTATAATCCTAACCAGGTGTTTAAAGGAAAGGAGGTTGCCTTGGCCGAAAACAAACCTGAAAACGGACAATCTACTGAGCCTGAAATACATTATCATCACGGGCATCGCCGGCATGATGGCGCTTCCGGGGTATTTGTAGGGCTGATTCTGATTTTGCTCGGGGTGCTCTTTTTTCTGGACAACCAGGGCGTGGTGCCTTCCGGCCGATGGTGGCAGTTTTTCCTCACCGGACTCGGCGGCATTTTCCTTATCGAGGCACTGGTGCGATGGCTGCAAAAGGATCCGGCGGAAGCCATTAAAGGGAGGGTGATCGCCGGGGTAGTCCTGGCCGGTATCGGCGTGGCGTTCATTATTGGAGCGTCAAACTGGTGGCCGCTGATTCTGATCGTAGTGGGGGTGGTGGTGATACTGGGGGGGTTGTGGCGCCGGGATTGAACACTTCCGGCATTATAAACGCTCATTCAAACGGACGAGTGTAAATATTTTAAATCGCCCATTGACATCAACTAACTGTCACCTTAAGTACCTGGTACTTTAAGGCTATATGAGAATCGGTCAGTTTGATTGAGTTAATGTGATATTATTTCACTCCTTATCAATTTTCCTAAAGGCAACTTACCAATACAGGCAAAACGATCACATTAATTTCGAAATTAATATTCTTGACAGTCCCCCCACCTGATGTTATTATGCGCTCAATGTGTGGGGAGTGTCCGTCAGGTGGACATTAGTCAAAAATCAATCGGACCCGGCAGCGCGTTTTCATTCGCTAGCGGCCGCGAATTGATTGACGCCCACGGAGGCGCTTTTGGCCCGGAGGCTTGTGCCGGCAGTTGTAATAGTATAGACTTTTCACTGCCTGCGGTGTGCGATAACAGCGACCACCGTTCCCGCAGTCACCAATCGACTCCAGGAGGTAGCATTTGAAAGTCCTCATTGTTGAAGATAGCCCCGAAGTAGTAGAAGTTGTCCGGCTGTGTTTTGATCTGCGTTGGCCGGGCACTGAAGTAGTTAATACACCTTCGGGTAAAAAGGGCGTTGAATTAGTAGAAAAAGAATCCCCTAACGTGGTGATTCTTGATCTTGGCTTACCGGATATGAGCGGCTTTGACGTTTTGAAAGAAATACGGCTGTTCTCAGATGTGCCGGTGCTTATTCTCACTGTACGTGACGACGAAGTGGCCAAGGTTAAGGGCCTGGAACTGGGCGCTGATGACTATATAGTCAAACCGTTCAGCCATCTTGAATTGCTGGCCCGCGTCCGGGTGGTGCTGCGCCGCAGCCAGATGCCCCAACTAAAACGCGGCGAAAGACCGATCCAGCTTGGCGATGTAATTATCGATTTTGCCGGGCGTGAAGTTACCAAGGCCGGCGAAGCGGTGCCGCTTACCCCCACGGAATGGAAGATGTTGACTGAGCTGGTGCGTAATTCCGGTAAAGTCCTCACCTATGAAACACTTCTCCGCCGCGTTTGGGGCGATGAATATGTTGATTCCACCGAACATATCAAGAAATATGTTTATCGTCTGCGGCAGAAATTGGGCGATGACCCCGCTGATCCCCGCATTATCATCAGCGCCCGCGGCATGGGCTATAAACTCGTCAGACCTAACGAATAAAATTTAGTTTGGAAGATCAAAGAGGGGGCGCAAGCCCCCTTTTTTATTTGGGGTGGGGCTATCGGACACCAATTGTTCGGCGTATAATAATTGAAAAGCCGTTTCATTGTTGAGAGAGGAAGAAGGTTGATGGACAAAATCAGACTTGGCAAGACGGAAATGATGGTCACCCGCGTCGGTTTTGGTTCGATTCCCATTCAGAGGGATTCGGATGATGAGGCGGACGAGGTAATCAGGCGGTGCCTGGACAAGGGCATCAATTTCATCGATTCAGCCACCGGCTATACTACAAGCGAAGAGCGGATAGGTAAAACTGTTGCCGGCCGGTCAGGGGAATTGTTCCTATCTACCAAAGCCTGGCTCGGTGACGTCGCCATAGGCAAAGAACGCATTGAGAAAAGTTTGGCCAAATTCGGCCGGAGCATAGATATTTACCAGATACACCAGCTTTCCAACGCAGAAGCTTTCAAAAAATTCATGGAACCGAACGGTCTCCACAGTGTAATTCAGAAATATAAAGAAAAAGGCTTGATTAAACATATCGGCGTGACTTGCCATAACATGGATACCGCCAAAGAAGCGGTCAAATCAGGTGTGTTTGAAACGATGATGTTTCCCTTTAACCTGCTTACTCCGGAGACTGCCGAAGAGTTACTGCCGCTCGCCCGCAAGTATGATGTTGGCTTTATTGCGATGAAACCCATGGCGGGCGGCATGCTGGAAGACCCCACCATCGCCATGAAGTATTTGCTCCAGTTTCCCGATGTGCTGATTCTGGTGGGGATCGAACACCCTGATCAGGTGGATGAAATTGTGAAGCTGGCAGAGTCCAAACCGAAAATGACCGCGGCTGACCGTGCTGAAGTTGAACGCCTGCGTAAAGAAATAGGGACGACTTTTTGCCACCGCTGTGACTATTGCCAGCCGTGCACCGCGGGCATCGCCATATCCGCGGTTATGCACATGCGCTCAACCATGAAGCGCTTTCCGCCGTCCAGCATTATTTCAGGGCCGATCGGAGCGTTGTTAGAAAAATCAGCGGAATGCACGCAATGCCGAAAGTGCGAAGATAAATGCCCTTATCACCTGCCTATCTCAGAAATGATGCAGGAGAACGCCGCGTATTATCAGCAATTTAAGGCTGATTATCTGAAATCAGCCGGAAAATAAAACAATAACGGGACCGGTACAAATGCCGGTCCCGTTCAATTTATTAAGAATATTTTAAGCGGTCTCAGTGGTAAACGGCATTACATCAGCAATGTTTTCTGCCCCACACAACAGCATCACCAGCCGGTCCATGCCCAGTGCAATTCCGCCCGCGACAGGCATATTGGGTATCGCCTCCAGGAAGGAACAGGCTTCCGGCAGGTCCATTCCTCTTTCCATTTTGATTTTGATTCTTTCCTGGTGAAAACGTTCCGTCTGTTCCCGGGGATTGG
>JANYKH010000198.1 GCA_025358235.1 Chloroflexota bacterium | reverse complement strand
GGCAACCCTAGCATATGTGTCAACGGCAAGATGTGCATCTAGTATGGCATCGGAAATTTGGTCAGCCACCTTATCTGGGTGCCCTTCGAAAACCGATTCTGAACTGAAAAGATATTCCCTTTCCATTTTTCTCCTTTTAGGCATCTAAACTTTGCTAAACATTCTGGAATTATTGAAATCTGGACAAATAAAAAGCCGCCTCCTTCATAGTCTTTAGCTATCAAGAAAGCGGCTTAATTCCGGGTAACAAAAAACCTCCCGAAGGAGGCTTGACGCCTTCCTTTTTCACGCAATTTCGTACGTGACCTATCGCTTCCCTCACGGGATTGGCTTTGGCACCTTCAAGAAAGGTCTTAAAGGTTGCCGTGCGGGTCAACGGGCCAGTTCCCTAACCGCAACTCTCGATAGCTTTAAACTTATTCAATTGTTAAAGTATTATTATTATACCACTTTCAACATTAACAATCATCAACAAGTTTAATTTATCTGTACGATTAAGACAGTGGGGCTTTATAAAACTTCAAGCTATCCTGAAACGTCATTGAGCGAGTATACCGCTGCACCATTTCCAAACTTTCCCACCTACCCAAGTCTTTGATGGTCATTGTGTCCAGTCCAGCTTTTCGAAGTAGGCAGGCAAAGGTTCGTCTGAACGTATGAGGATTACAGGGCAAGCCTGTTTGAGCTTCAAGCCTGCGAAGCATCGTGATTATGCCCCACTTGTTCAAACCCCAAATGTTACCAACGGGTGTATATTGGGCCAGCCATTGTTTAAGATATGCTCTAGAAAGCTCTCCAAACGGTACCAGAGCCTCTTTCTGACCTTTGCCCAGTGTTCGTATGGTTCCTGTATTCCAATCAATGTCTTGAGGTTGTATGTTGGTCAATTCAGATAGCCTTAAACCACTTTCAGTAAACAGGGCAATAATAGCTTTATCCCTCACGTTTGGGACTGTTTCGATAAGTAATTTCACCTGTTCAGCAGTCAAAGAGGGCAGAATCAGCTTAGGTCGCTGAGGGGCGTCAACCCATCGAATAGGATTGTTCTCAGGATTAAAGCCTAGACCTGCCCGAGGACTATAGAGCCAGTTATAAAATGCCCTAATACATTTGAAGTAGTCGAACTTGCCACCTAATGAACAATTCAAGGATGCTAAAAAACTGTTAATGGACTTTGCAGTGGGTTTCAGTCCCAAAGTAGGCAGAGACCTGTTCAATGTCTTGCGGTAATCAATCAGCGTATTGGGTGAAATTCCTTCTCTACGGGATTTCAAAAATTGGTCTAGGGCAGAGTGGTAAGCAACTTCGATTTCCTTTTCACGCTCAGTCTTTTGAAGTTTGGTAAGCAGTTTCAGGCTCGTAGAGGCGGCTGTTAACCGCTTGGTCAAAGGTTCGAATCCTTTCTCGGGAGCCAACCAAATTACTCATTTGCCAACTAAGACCTAATCTAAGCCTATGGCGAGATCAAGAATTACCGAATCTTCCTCTAATTCCAAATTATGAAGTGTCCGTTTATTGAATTCCCGGTTTATAAGTTGCCCTTTTCGCTGTAATCTAGAACTCATAAGAAACCGGAGGCTTTATTTGGCACTCTCTTTACGGAACAGACAATCCCCTTATTATAATAAAAATATAGAGTAATATTTTGGTATTTTTCAGGCATAAGGTAAACTAAGTACGTATACGTATTTCGGGAATAATATTGACCCATTAAAATAAAACGAACGGTGAACAGGTTCTTTTCAACGTTGGGGCTATGCGAATAGTAGCACTACAAAGGCGCAATCGGGCCGCCGGTTAGGATAGAGGGGTAGTGATGAGTACATTAGAGCTTGCCATCAGAAATATCGCGGGTAACGCTTCCAGAAGCTTAACCATATTTTTCTGCGTTCTGGGAATTGCCAGTTTCTTTGTCTGCACCACTCTGGTAACCCAGGGGGCACAAAACAGCCTCAACAAAGGGTTGGAGAGGCTGGGGGCGGACATCCTCGTGGTACCTGACGGGGCAGAGCAAAAGGTTGAGAGCGCCCTGCTGATGGGTAAACCAACCACCGTATGGATGTCTACTGATTATCTGGCAAAGGTGGCTAAAATACCCGGAGTGGCAGCAGTTTCGCCACAAATTTATCTGAAATCTCTATATGGCGCTGCCTGTTGCGCTGTCTCTGAAATGTTCGTAGTCGTCTATGATCCGGCGACGGATTTCTCAATCTCTCCGTGGCTGGATAAAAATGTGCCGAAGGGGCTAAAGACCGGGGAAGTGATAGGGGGCAGCTATATATTTGTCCCGCCCGGTGAAAATGACATCAAGTTATACGGCGCTCCTCTGATACTGAGGGGTAACCTGGAATCTACCGGTACCGGCATCGATCAGACGCTTTTCATGTCGGTTGATACCGCCCTGGCCATTGCCAAATCATCGCTAACTACTGCTGAATCTCCCCTGGAAATACCCAAGAATGAAATATCATCAATCATGGTAAAAGTGGCGCCAGGAGCCGATGCCCACAAGGTGAGCCTGAGAATGTTGATGGACATATCAGGGGTCACTCCTATTGAAAGCCCCAATCTCTTTGGCAAATTCCGGGAACAAATGCTGGGGCTGATGTGGGGCTTCGTAACTTTGCTGGGATTCGGGTGGATTCTATCAATTATCCTGATCGGGCTGGTGTTCTCCATGGCTGCCAATGAACGCCGCCGGGAAATGGCCGTACTCCGGGCCCTCGGGTCCACCCGATTCTTTGTGCTGAAGGCCTTTTTAACCGAGGCAGGACTCCTGGCTATCGGGGCCAGCCTGATAGGCATCACCTTTTCATCGGTGTTAGTTTACCTCCTTAAAGACTATCTGGCTGGTTCGCTAAGAATGCCGTTCCTGTTTCCCTCATTTTCTTCATTCCTGCTTCTGGCAGCCGCCGGGATCGCGTTATCTATTTTTACAATGGCGCTAGCGACTTTCATGCCGGCGCTGAAAATCAGCCGTCAGGAACCTGCCCTGGCTATGAGGGAATAGCAATCATGATCTCATTTAAAAATGTGACCAAGGAATATAACCTGGACAACCAGTCCACAATCACTCCCGTAAAAGGAGTAACCCTGGAAGTTAATCGGGGAGATCTTGTGGTGATCATCGGCCGCTCCGGATCAGGCAAAACCACCTGGCTCAATCTGGCCGCAGGATTAATTAAACCAACTAGCGGGGAAGTGCTCATTGATGGCGTTAATATTTGGAATATGACGGACAACGAGATGTCCGCTTTTCGCAATAAGAAAATAGGCTTCGTTTTCCAGTTCCCCAGCCTTTTGCCGTCGCTGAACTCGGTTCAGAACGTTATGGTGCCCTCGCTCTTCGGAGCCAAAGAGACCAAGGTCAACGTCCGGGATCGCGCCGTGAAAATGCTGGAAAAACTCGGCTTGGGGGACAGGCTCGGCTCTTTTCCGCGGCAACTTTCCGCGGGTGAGCAGAAGAGAGTAGTTATCGCCAGAGCGCTGATTAACAACCCCTCTATTCTACTGGCTGATGAACCCACCAGCGATCTGGACGCCCGCACTGAAGACGAAATGATGGAGTTGTTCCGCAGCATTCAGGCTGAGGGCATCACCATTGTGATGGTGACTCATAGTTTGGACCTCATCCCTTACGCCACTAAGGCGCTGCGAATGGAAAATGGCGCTTTGGAAGATGTGACTCTCGAGTGCCAGGTCAAGGGCGTTAACAAAACCAACATCCTGAGTTCAGCTAAAAATTAACCGAAACTTTGATAGCGAATGAAAAAGGGGAGCGATAAACGCCCCCCTTTCGTTTGTCAGAAATGAAGCTGGCTGGATTTATTTTACCGGCACCGGGCAAGCAGCGCTAAGTCCGTATTCCGTCGCCTGAATCAACTTTTTTTGCGCCGATTCTGATAATCCGAGTTTAACCACCTGGGTCTTGAGGACTTCTTTGTCCCCGAATCCGCCGAGGTAACCATTAAGCCGGGCGGAGGCGGTGGAGTTCATAAAATCCTTGAAATCAGGATAAGCGGCAATTAATTCCGCTTTGAGTGTATAGTTGCTCTGCAAATAATATTTCTGATGGTAGTCTTCCGCGACGTAGAATGTCCCAACGGGCTCAATCGCCGTCAGTATTGGGCTGCCCAATTCCGCTTCCCATTTTGCTTTTGACGCCAGTGCGGCTTCGTGTTGTTTTTCATCCGCATAGAATATCGCGGACCGGTACTGTGTGGAATAAGAGTCTGCTGTAGGATCATGGCTGTTCCAAAAAGCGTCCAGAAGACGGTCATAAGAGACTAAAGAAGGATCAAAGTCCACCTGGACAGTCTCGCTGTAATCCCCAATGTTGTAATAAGTGGGATTGGCGCTGGTACCGCCGGCATAGCCCACTCTCGTGCTGATAACGCCATCAATGCTCCCAAACTGGGAATCAGAGCCCCAGAATCAGCCAAGGGCGAACGAGGCTGTGCTGATGGACGTATGAGGCTCGAGGTCGATGACCGGCAAGGCTGCATTTTCAGGCCGTGGACTCGCCGGGCCGGCGCAGCCGGAAGCTCCGACTAGAAAAGAAAGTCCACCGAGAAGAAACGAAGGAAGAAGTTTGAATGACATGTAAAATACCTCCCCACCACCAGTCCGATAACCACTATGAAAGTCCAGAGGGATACAGAGGTTGGTCTATGTGGTAACTCTTATATAATTATCCTTGTTTGGCTGTTTTTTGGCAAGTTTTGCCCATCCAAAGCAAATTCAGCATATAAATAGACCTAAGGAACTATTGGAGCTCCACACGGGCCAATCCTTCTAATTTACCGGAATAAAAAAAGGGGGGCTTTAAAGCCCCCCTTTTCATTTTTGCTGTACAGGTTTATGCGGCCAAAAGTTCCTTGACCTTGGCAGTGAAGGCGGGCAGAATTTTCTTCCAATCACCCACCACACCAAAACGCGCCTCCCGGAAAATGTTGGCTTCCGGGTCCTTGTTGATGGCCACAATCGTCTTGGAGCCGGAGCAGCCTGACATGTGCTGGCTGGAACCGGACAAAGCGATTGCGATATACAGTTCCGGCGCGACGATCTTGCCGGTGAGACCGATCTGCTGCGTCTGGGGTAACCAGCCGTTATCGCAGGGAGGCCGGCTGGCGCCCGTGGCGCCTTTCAGCAGTTTGGCGAGTTCATCAAGTTGTTTGAATCCTTCCGCGCCACCAATGCCGCGTCCGCCGCACACAACAACCGCGGCGTCTTCAAGTCTGACGCCCTCGGCCTGCTGGGCAACCTTATTAACCAGTTTGGCCTTAACAGAATCGGGGGTAAGCCCGGCATCCACTTTAATGACCTGTCCTTTTTTGGATGGGTCGGGCTGGGCGGGGGTCATAGCCTTGGTGCGAATCGTGACTACCTGCGGCATGGTAACCGAGGTGAAAATCGCTCGGGCGTTGCCGCCGTACACCGGTTTCGTCATGAGGAGTTTCTTACCGGCGGGATCAATCGCCAGTTCAATGCAATCCAGGGTGGCGGAACTGCCCAGCCGGAAAGCGATTCGGGGAGCAAGATCGCGGCCCACGGATGACTGCCCGAGGATGAGAATGGCGGGTTTCATTTCGGCGGCCACTTTCTGCAGTACCTGGATATAAGGATCAGTCTGATAGTCTTTCAGAATGGGGTCATCGGCTACATACACTTTGGCGGCACCCAGACTGGCAACCATGTCCGCGTTGGCGTTGACACCGCTGCCGATGAGGACGGCGTTAAGTTCCTGACCGAGGCTGGCGGCTAACTGTTTGCCGATGCCGAGTCCTTCCGCGGCGCTGCCGGCCAGTTTACCATTGGTAACTTCACAAAAAACGAGTACGCCCATATTATCAGCCATCGCTTAATTCTCCTTATAGTACCTTGGCTTCGCGGAGCCTCATGGCCAGTTTAGCCGCTGCTTCTTCCGGCGTATCGCCGCCGATGATTTCACATTTGCCTTCTTTGACCGGCTGGAACAACTTGGCCATCTTGGCCCGGCTGCCGGACGCGCCCAGTTTGGCGGCATCCACACCGAGATCGGCGGGCTTCCAGACAATAGGCTCTTTCCGCTTCGCCATCATAATGCCTTTGATGGTGGGGTAGCGGGGCTCGCCAAGTTCGTTGGTGATGGTGAGGACGCAGGGGAGGGGGATTTCGATTACTTCATAACCATCGGCGACCATCCGCTCCACGCGAGCTTTGCCATCGAGGATTTCTATCTTCTTGACGATCGTGGCGCAGGGGATACCGAGGATTTCAGCGATGGCGGGGCCTACTTGCCCGGCGTTAGTATCGGAGGCTTCGCGCCCCGTAAGGATGATGTCATATGCGCCGATCTTTTTAATGGCGGCCGCGAGGGCGCTGGCGGTAGACCAGGTATCGCCGTTGACATAGGCTTCATCTTCCAGCAGGACCAGGTCATCCGCGCCCATAGACAGGGGCTTCTTCACAACCTCGCGCTGGAGGGCAGTGCCCAGGCAAACGGCGGTAACTTTGCCCCCCTTGGCTTCCTTGATTTTGAGTGAGGCTTCCACGGCATATTCGCCGTAAGGATCAATAACCGGGGCCGCGCCCTGCACTGTGGCCTTGTTGGTGGCGGGGTCAATCTTAAAGCTGGCGGGCGGGGCCTCGGGGTCAATTACCTGCTTGACGCAGACTATCAGGTTCATGTGTCTGTCCTCCTATTATTAAATACCGGCTATTGGTTCGACGTAGCCTTATATTCTATAATTCGGGTTATTTAATACTAAAACGCGATGTTTCACTACCGCGCTGCGCGGGTAATGCGCAATAATCTTAATATTTTATCACCTATCATTAAGGGGTTCAATTCAGGTTTTATAAGGGTTTTTATATCTTCACCACCAAAACCCGGTTTATTCCGCCCAAATCGTTGTAAATACTTATCTGAGCCGCGGGAAAAATATCCGTCAAAAACTCCTTCAAGATATTGTCTTGCCCCGCCCCAATCTCCAACAACAACGCCCCACCCGCCCTTAACTTATCTTTGGCCTGCACACATAAACGGCGGATAATATCCGTCCCATCTGCGCCACCGTCCAGAGCAGTCAACGG
The DNA here is from genome assembly GCA_025358235.1 of Chloroflexota bacterium. GTDB lineage: Bacteria > Chloroflexota > Dehalococcoidia > Dehalococcoidales > RBG-16-60-22 > JACPQH01. The sequence goes on along the minus strand of JANYKH010000198.1, from coordinate 916 downwards.
CTCCGGGGTTCCGGCGCAGTCCGCGGTATTCACATAGGGCAGATTGGCGGCGATAATATCGACATACCCGGGCAAAGCCTTCAGAAGGTCTGACTCAATAAAATTGATGCGTCCGGCAACCCCGTGCTTTTGTGCGTTTTTCGCCGCAACCGCCAGAGCCTTTGGAGAAATATCGACGGCATGAATCCTGGCTCCGGGCAGGTTGAAGGCCAGGCAGACAGCCAGAGCTCCGGAACCCGTCCCAATGTCCGCAATAGCCGGAGATTTATATTCACGGGCTATCTCAATGGTTTTTTCCAGGAGGAGTTCCGTTTCTGGGCGGGGGATCAAAACATTTTTATCGACGTAAAAATCCAAGCCGTAAAATTCACGGTGGGCGGTAATATAAGCGGTGGGCTCCCCTGAAACTCGCCTTAAGAGCAAGGACTGGTAAATACCAGCCTCGCCGGGAGATAGTTCACGTTCGAATTCAGTGAAAAGGCGGGCGCGGTTAAAACCAAGGGTATGCCGCAGTAATATTTCGGCTTCCAGTGCGGCATCATCCACACCATGGCTGGTGAGAAACCGCCGGGCGTGAGCCTGGGCGGCCCGCAGGTTCATGCCAATTTGGCTTCCAGTCGCTGAGTTTCATCGGCGGCCACCAGCGCATTGACGATATCATCGATCTGCCCATCCATGATCTTGGGCAGGTTATGAAAAGTCATACTGTAGCGGTGGTCGGTGAGGCGGTCCTGGGGGAAATTATAGGTACGGATTTTTTCAGACCGGTCAGCACTGCCCACCTGGGCGCGTCGTTCCTGTGTTATCTGAGCGCCGGCTTCGGTTTGCTTGATATCCAGCAGTCTCGTACGCAAAACCGCTTCAGCCTTGAGCCGATTCTGCAGCTGTGACCGTTCATCCTGGCAGGTAACCACCA
>JANYKH010000195.1 GCA_025358235.1 Chloroflexota bacterium | reverse complement strand
ACTTTTCTCCGCTCAGGAACAACAGTGAAGCGCCGCCCCCGGTGGAAACAAATGTGATCCTGTCCACTAGAGCCATTGAATCAAATACTTCTGCCGTGGAACCACCACCGATAATTGTAGTGGCCTTAAGATTGGCCAGGGTCAGTGCCATTGCGCGCGTACCATTGGCGAACAGATGGATTTCGTTGATACCCATCGTGCCGTTCCAGAATACAGTCTTGCTGGCGCGGAGTTGTTCTTCAAATAACTGGATGGTGCCGGGGCCGATATCCACTACTTTCATATCTTTGGGAATGAATTCCACCGGCACGGTCTGAACATTGGCGTCGTTACTGATTTTATCTGCTACGATCACGTCGACCGGCAGAACTACTTTGACGTTGTTGGCTGCTGCTTTCTTCATGATATCAGCAGCTGTCTGCACGCTGTCTTTTTCAAAATTAGATGCGCCCACGTCCAGACCTTTAGCCTTCAGAAAGGTCACGGACATGCCGCCGCCAATGAGGAAGCAATTAACTTTAGACATGATATTGTGCAGCATCGCCGTTTTGTCGCTTACCTTGGCGCCGCCCAGCAACGAGGTGAATGGATACGCAGGATTTTTCAGCAGGCTGCCGAGGGTGTTAATTTCATTTTCCAGCAGAAAACCAGCCACCGCCGGCAGGAATTTGGCAATAACCGAGATTGAAGCATGAGCCCGGTGAGATGTACCAAAAGCGTCATTGACAAAGACATCGCCGAGGCGGGCTAACTTCGCTGCGAACTCCTCGCTGCCGGTCTCTTCATCGTCATGAAAACGCAGGTTTTCCAGCATCAGAACATCGCCATTTTTAAGTGTGGCGACAGACTTTTCAACTTCAGGGCCGATGCAATTAGTGGCCATGCCCACCTGCTGTCCAAGCAATTGGGAAAGCCGCTGCGCAATCGGCGTCAAACGTAAATCCGGTACTACCTTGCCGTCCGGACGGCCCAGGTGAGAAATTAAAATAACCTTGGCGCCGTAATCTATCAAGTATGTTATCGTCGGCAAAGCCGCCCTTATCCGGCTGTCATCGGTAATAAAGCCCTGCTTATCCATGGGGACATTGAAGTCCACACGAACGAGTACCCTTTTTCCTGTTACCGGAATATCTCTGACGGTCAATTTATCCATTTTTATCTCCCCCGAAGATTGGCATAAAAAATCAGGAGATTTTCCTGCTCCCGACATTTTAGCATAAAATGAAACTCCGGATTTCGTTCCGGATTATTGCTATTGGTGAGAGAATAATACTCTTCATTATTGTGGCCCGGTGATTGTTATCGAGTCGTTTGTTACTGACACCCGCCCGGGAAACATGGACTCAACCTTGCTTACAATTCCCTCGGCGTCAAGTCCATACATCGCCCGTAGTATCGGCTGAGACCCTGCGTCTACAAACTGGTCCGGTATACCTATCGTCTTCAATTGGACACCGGATAAACCGGATTCCTGCAATAATCGGGCGACTGAACTTCCCAGTCCCCCAACGAGAGTATTTTCCTCAATAGTCACAACATGACCGGTCTGCCCGGCCAGTGACGTAATCAATTCCCGATCCAGCGGTTTGACCCAGCGCGTGTTTATCACGCTGGCTTCAATACCTTTTGCCGCCAATCTCCCGGCCGCTTCCATGGCCGGAGCAACCATGTTGCCCACGGGTATTAAGACCACATCGGAGCCAACGCGCAACAATTCGCTTGAACCTATGGGGATCGTTTTTAGTTCAGGATCAAGTGATACTCCAAGCCCGGCCATCCTGGGGTATCTTACGGCCATAGCTTGGTCAGATTTGACCGCTGTAAAGAGCAAATGTCTTAATTCATTTTCGTCTTTAGGCGCGGAAACCACCAGGTTAGGAATAACACTCAAATATGAAAGGTCGAAAATTCCCTGGTGGGTACGGCCGTCATCGCCCACAATACCGCCGCGGTCCAGCGCGAAGACCACGTGCAGATCCTGGGCGCAGACATCATGAATAATCTGGTCGAAAGCTCTTTGTAAAAAGGTAGAATAAACCGCCACTACAGGGATATATCCTTTTGTCGCCAACCCGGCCGCAAAAGTTACCGCGTGCTGTTCGCAAATACCGACGTCAAAGAGGCGGTCCGGGAATTGATCCCGGAAAACACCCAGGCAGTTGCCTTCCGGCATCGCGGCAGTAATAACCACCAGACGGGGTTCTATTTTGGCGATTTCCACCATCGTCTGGGCGAAGACATCACTGTAACTCGGCGCTACAGCCTTGCTGCTTTTCTTGGAGGAAAGACCGTGAAAATTCACAGGTTCACACTCTGCTGGCTGATAACCGTTCCCTTTAGTGGTGATCACATGCACCAGTGTAGGTTTGGCATTGCTTTTCGCCTGTTTAAGAGCTTCTTCCAGGCTCTCGAAGTTGTGGCCGTCCACAGGTCCAACGTAGCTAAACCCAAATTCTTCCCAGAGCATTGTGGGCATCACGAGTTTCTTAAACCTGCTCTTGGTAAATTGAATCATCCGGGTAACCGGCTTACCCAACGGCGCTTTGTTTAAAATCCTGAGACCGCTAGCCTTGGCGCGGTGATAACGTTGATCAAAGCGAATTCTGTTTAGTATCCGGGAAAGAGCGCCTACGGTGGGCGAAATGGACATGCCGTTGTCGTTCAGAATGACAATGAGGCGTGAACCGAGATGCCCGGCGTGGGTAATCGCCTCGAGGGCCATGCCGCCCCCCATTGCCCCGTCCCCAATTACTGCGATGACGTGGTAATCATCATGCGCGAGGTCACGTGCCGCAGCGATGCCCAGCGCAGCGGAGACAGAAGTGCTGGCGTGCCCGGCCCCAAACGGATCGTGCTCGCTTTCGTTTCGGTTAGTAAAACCGGAAAGCCCGCCGAATTGACGCAGGGTGTTAAAACGGTCTTTGCGGCCGGTCAGCAGTTTATGTACATAACTCTGGTGGCCTACGTCCCAGATGATTTTATCAGTAGGACTGTCAAAAATGCGGTGTAAGGCGATAGTAAGTTCCACGACACCAAGATTGGATGCCAAATGGCCGCCGTTATCAGTGACGGTGCCCACCAGAACGTCACGTAATTCTGCAGATAGCTTTTCCAGGTCT
>JANYKH010000171.1 GCA_025358235.1 Chloroflexota bacterium | reverse complement strand
TCACAGTCTTTCATTATTTAGACAGTGCCTGCTCAATGCCGGTGCTCAGGGATGGCAAGTCAAGAAATCCGGTAGCCTGTCTGATGTTCCCATCCGCGTCAATCAAAATCATGGTTGGATAGCTGTATTTTCCGACGTAGTTAATATATTTATTGACCACTGAGTAGTCCGCGTCCAGCACCCATGGCCAATTGAAGCCGTTCTGCCGGGTGAAATCCCTCAGGGCGTCAGGAGAGCAGCAACCGCAGAAGACTGAAAGGGGCACGAAGTCTGATCTTTGGGCAGTTAGCTGTTTGATCGCCTGGAATTGTTTATCCACGATTGCGTTCAAACGCGGATCGCAGCCGTAGTTCACAAAGTTTAGCAGTACCACTTTGCCGCGGTATTGGGAAAGGGATATCTTTTTGCCGGAAATCAACTCGGTGGCATTAAAGTCCGGGGCGGCGATGTTGAGGGTGGGGCCAGATGTGATATCTGCGGGTGGCCTGACCACAAGTTCACCATTCAATCCGGACCACGAAACGCGGTAGGTGCCTGCTTTGTTTTCGTTCACTACCACGCTGACGATTTTGGTATCTCCCGGGGCAATCGCTGTCTCATCCGAATATAGAAAATCAGGCAGGGATGAGCCATTTTCCACTTTGATTTCGCCGATATATTTTTGCTCGACCGCCGCGGTATTGCTGACGCGGGCCGTGACTACTACGTCAACGCCGGCGTCAATTTCCGGCGGATTTACTGCCAGGGCTGAGACATGAATATTGTCCGCAGGGGGCAAAGTGGTAGGCTGAGGCAAATTGACGGGCGTTTGCGGCCCAGCGCCGGAACAGGCCGCCAGAAGTCCCGGCAAAACGATTAGTACCGAAAGGAAAGCGGTTAGACCGAACTTTTTAAATTTCATTTTACCTCACCTGCTGCTTAATCCTGTCGACAAGTGCGCCGTCCCGCAAGTTTATAATCTCTTTGGCCCGCCGGGCAGCATCCAGGTTATGTGTCACCATGATGATGGTCTGGCCTTCTTTATTTAACTGGTCAAAAAGGTCCAGAATTTCGTTGCCTCTTTTTTGGTCCATGTTTCCGGTGGGCTCATCCGCCAGTGTCAGAATAGGATTATTTACCAGTGCCCGGGCGATGGCGACACGCTGCTGTTCGCCGCCGCTAAGCTGATTAGGCCGATGGTGCATTCTCTTGCCCAACCCGATGCGTTCCAGTATCTGGACGGCATGAGCCTCGTGGCCATTGCCGTCAAGGCCAGCGAAAGTAATGGGCAGCAACACGTTCTCGAGGGCGGTCAGAGACGGCAGAAGATGGTACTGCTGGAAAACATAGCTGATTTTACCCCGTCGCACCGCCACCAGTTCATTTTCATCAAGGGTGTCCAGGCGCTGGCCTTCCAGAAAAACTTCCCCGCTGGATAGACGGTCAAGACCGCCGATAATATTCAGCAGGGTTGATTTGCCGCTGCCGGAAGGACCCATGACGGCAATATAATCGCCCTTGTTGACCTCGAACGATACGCCGTTCAGAGCGGCGACCCGGGCTTCGCCTTCGCCATAAAATTTACAGACATTTTGTAGTTTTAACATTACATTCCTCACAAAGACCTGAATGAATCAGCGACCCTAATCTGGGTGGCCCGAAGTGCCGGGTAGAGAGTCGCCAGTATGGCAATGGCCAAAGCCAGGCCGATGGCCAGCGGCAGGTATACGGCGACGAAGGATATCATCGTACCTTCAAATATTAGCGGCCCGATGACATAAGCCAGAAGTGTTCCGGCCACGTAGCCTAATACCCCACCTGCCACCCCTATTACTACAGCTTCATACACCAGCGCTTTGATAATCTGGTTCCGTGAGGCGCCTACGGCTCTCATGATGCCGATGTCTTTAATTCTCTCGTTTACTGAGGTAAGCAATGTGTTTACCACACCAAACCCACCCACCACCAGCGTTACGCCGGCCAGGGCCAGCATAAGATTATTTACTTTATCCAGCATGCCCA
>JANYKH010000149.1 GCA_025358235.1 Chloroflexota bacterium | reverse complement strand
AGTGGGCTTTGGGGGTGGGATGTGTGGTGCTGGCCTTTTTATTGCTTACCAGTAGAAAAATACCGGCACCACACATCCCACCCCCAAAGCCCACTGCCCGGACATCATCTCGATCCCTTTGATAGCAAAGCTGAGTCCCAGCCCCAGCATGATTCCGCGCATCACCGGCTTGGGAGTTATTTTACTTAGCCATGAAATAGCGCCGGTTAAGGCCAGGATAGTCCAGATGACCGCGCTGAATAGGCCGGAACTCCAGACCGCGGCGGCGTTTATTGTCCCCGGATTGGCGATAGCCGCGCCACCGATTGCCTTCATCGGCTGGATCGGAATCGGGGTTTTGAAGTACAGACCGACAAATATCTTCAACAAACCCAGAGAGACAAAAATGCCCACCGGATCCATGCCGGTAACCACGATATATCCGGCCACAAACGGGATAAGAGTACCCAAATCGCCAAAAGCCCCGGCAAGTTCCGTTGTGTTGTATACGTTGCCGGAAAAAATATTCTTGAGTTTGGAAGTTGAAGCCATAGCCAAAAACGCCTTCTCCTGAGAAAATATACTTTCAAAGATAATAGTCCAACGTGGTAAACAAATCAAATCTGTTCTGTAATCACCGTCGCTCTCGCGATACTACTTATGTCTTATGAAAAGTAGTCGTCTATCTGTTAAAATGGAGCCGGTAGGAGACAATACTTTGAAATCAAATGTGAATTGTGGCGTTTGCGGTAAATCGTTGATATATTCTGCCGACCCGAAGACTTTCACCTGTGTTTTTTGCGGAGAGTCCAGTTCAGCTAATATTTATTGCCCTGATGGTCATTATATTTGCGATCAATGCCATTCAAAAGAAAGCCTCACGATTCTCCGCCAGATCGCAGCGGAGTCTAAAAGCAAAAGCCCGGCGGAAATATTCGAACTCGTCGTATCTCATCCCTCCGTCCCGATGCACGGCCCGGAACACCATTCTATCATCCCGGCGGCAATTATTATCGCGGCGCGAAATGCCGGCTTCCCCGTGGCAGACAATGCTATTGAGCAGGCCATAACCCGCGGTTCGAAAGTACCGGGGGGTTGGTGCGGCTTTCACGGCGCATGCGGCGCCGCCATCGGGGTGGGCACCGCAGTCAGCATTATGGCCAAAGCCACCCCTTTAACGGGACGAGAAAGGTCACTGGCACTTGAAGCCACCTCCCGCGCGCTGGCCAATATGATCGATGACCAGCCCCGCTGCTGTAAAAGGGCGGGGCGCCGAGCGATGGAAGCGGGCATTGACTTTATAAATGAGAAATTTAATCTGGTGCTGGAAAAGAGCCCTCATATTAAATGCACTTATTCCAGCCGCAACCGTGAATGCGCGGGAAATGACTGCGCGTATTTTAACACCAAAGAATGAAAATATTAGACAAATTTTTCCGGTCTTACCCCACCCAGCGATTGTTCATCCGGAGCACCTTCGCGGAAAGACTGCTGGAAGATTTCTTCGTGTCTGCGGTGGTTTCCGTGCTGGGCATAAGGCTTTTCCTTAAACTGGCGGACTATCCTCAACTGGGCACCGGGTCAATCCACATCGCTCATGAACTCTGGGGCGGCCTATTCATGGTGGTGGCCCTGGTCATTCTTCTGGGTTTTATCAACCGGGCTTCCAAAGAAATCGCTGCAATTATCGGTGGAATAGGATTCGGGACTTTCATCGATGAAGTTGGTAAATTTGTAACCAACAATAACGACTATTTCTTCGATTTCACGGTAGCCCTCATTTATATCTTGTTCGTGACCCTCTATTTTTCAATCCGGTTTATCGTCAAGAAACAGCAGTATACCGAAGTGGAATGCATGGCCAACAGTTTTGATATCGCCAAAGAAGCCAGCATTCACGGGCTTGACCGGGATGAACAACAGTTGGCTTTTGACCTGCTTGAGCAGTGCCGGGGATTGGGCTCTAACGGCACTCGCCTTAAAGAAATAATAAGCGATATCAACCCCCTCCACCCCGCCCACACCCCCTTTATTACCCGCGCCAGAAGCGCCGTCGACCGATTTTACGAACGCGCGGTTAACCGCAATTGGTTTACCAGCATCGTTATCGGATTTTTTGCCCTGGCCTCCGTCTCATCGATATACGCCCTTCTCGCCCTGGTCCAGTGGTCATGGGCAGTGGCTTTATGGCTGGGGGCAGCGGTCATGGTCGCTCTGGCCGTTTGGTGGTCCCACCGCGCGATTAAATTCTCCGGCGAGATAGCTTACGGGGCGATTGTGGTTATCTCCACACTGGTGGGGTGGGGACTTCTGGTCAATTTAAAAAACCAGCCCCTTAACGTTTTTGACTGGGGAGAACTGATATTTCCGGGCATTTCTGCCGGTTTTGTCATCGCCGGTCTTACTGCCTTACCCCGGAAGCGGCTGACCGCCTATCGCCGTTTCCGCCGGGCCATTTTGGTCAGCATATTTTTCATCCAGGTATTGATTTTCTATGAATATCAATTTCTGGCGCTGGGCGGTCTTTTCATCAACATCGCGATTCTGCTGGCGCTGCGTTACATGATAACTTATGAAGAAACCAAGCTAAGCATGTTTCATTCGGAGATTATCGCCCACCGGGATTCATCCTCCTAACGACAAATTACTCAATCTACCAATAACAATAAGGCCGGCTGCCCACCTGCTATTGCGGTACAACCGGCCTCGCTCAATATCGGATTGATTTTTAGAGAATAGATAGATATCGCTTGATCTCGTAATCTGTAACCTGAATCTGGTAATTGTTCCACTCAATTTTCTTATTGGCGATAAAAGCGTTAAAGGTGTGTTCGCCCAGAGCTTCTTTTACCAATTTGCTCTTTTCGGTCAACTGCACCGCTTCCAGTAAACTGCCGGGTAGCGTGCCGATACCCCGCTTTCTCCGTTCCTCCTCGGTCATGTGATAAACGTTCTCTTCCACCGGTTCGGGCGGCACCAGTCCTTCTTCGATGCCTTTCAAACCGGCGGCCAGCAAGACGCTGAAGGCCAGGTAGGGGTTGCAGGAGGGGTCCGGGGAGCGGATTTCAAAGCGGGTGGACTTCTCGGCGCCGGGTTGTACTTCCGGTACGCGGATCAGGTCAGAGCGGTTCCGGTTGGCCCATGACAGGTATACCGGCGCTTCATAACCGGGGACAAGTCTTTTGTAGGAGTTCACCCATTGATTGGTGACTGAGGTAAATTCCGGCGCATATTTCAGCAGGCCAGCCAGATAAGACTGGGCCAATTTTGAAAGATAATATTTCCCGTTCTTATCGAAAAATGCGTTGCTGCTGCCCTTAAACAGGGACTGATGGCAGTGCATGCCGCTGCCGTTGATGCCGAAAACCGGCTTGGGCATGAAAGTGGCGTGACAACCATGTTTTAAGGCTATTTCTTTAACAACAAGACGGTAGGTCATTACCGCATCAGCCATCGTCAGCGCATCGCTGTAAACCATGTCGATTTCATGCTGGCTGTGGGCGACTTCATGGTGGGCTTTGTCGATTTTGATGCCCATAGCTTCCAGTGCTTGCACAGTCTCGCGGCGCAGGTCGTGAGCGGCATCGCGGGCTGTCATATCAAAATAACCGCCGTCGTCAAGCGGCGTGGTTGATTTATCGTCCTGGAAATAAAAGTATTCGAGTTCCGGCCCGATATTGAAGGTGAATCCCATATCCGCGGCCTTCTTGAGGTTCCTTTTCAATACCCGGCGGGGATCGCCTTCGAAAATTTCGCCCCCCGGCTTTACTATGTCGCAGAATAAGCGAGCTACGGCTTTATGTTCGCCGGGCATCCATGGCAGCAGGGCAAAGGTAGTGGGATCAGGTACGGCTACCATGTCGCTCTCGTCAATGCGGGCAAAGCCGGCAATTGAGGAACCATCGATGCCCATGCCGTTATCGAGGGCGGCTTTAAGATCTTTGCGCCCTATGGAGAAGCTTTTCAAAAACCCGAGAGTATCGGTGAACCAGAGCCACACAAACTCCACATCATGTTTTTCGGCCAGTGCGAGGACCTGTGCCTTGGCGTCAGAATCAGTTTGTTTTGTAGGTGACATTTTTCTATTCTCCTCCTTCTCTATTTCAGAAAATACCTTAAACGATAAAACACTGAACCTTATATATGTTAGATCGCGTTAATGCCCTCTTCCCCCGTGCGCACCCGAATAGCATTTTCCACCGGCACGACAAATATCTTGCCGTCCCCTATTTCCCCGGTTCTGGCCTGTGATACGATGGCATTAAGCGACTTACTCAGATCTTCGTCCAGAACCACGATTTCAATTTTAACTTTTGGAATAAAACTGATGCGGATTTCGCCGCGGCGGCTTTTTAAGGGGATTCCCCGCTGCCGCCCGCGCCCTGATACTTCACTGACCGTCATGCCAAAGTAACCGTATTCTTCCAGCGCTTTGGTGACGGCTTCCAGTCTCTCTTCCCGTATAATAGCTTCAATCTTTTTCATGCCGGTAACCCCCTGATAACGACTACCTTAGTTGACCACCGTAGGCGCGCTCCCCATGTTGGGCGATGTCAAGACCGACTGCATCTTC
>JANYKH010000132.1 GCA_025358235.1 Chloroflexota bacterium | reverse complement strand
CATCCTGCTCCGCCTGGCTCCCGGCGTCGATCCCCACACCCACAAATACAACACCACCGGCACGGTAGACAGCAAATTCGGCTTCACCAAAACTACCTGGGAAGAAGCCATCCTCGCTGCGATGTCCGCCAAAAACCTGCGTCTCATCGGCCTGCACATGCACCTCGGTTCCGGCATCTTTGAAACCGATCCCTGGCAGCAGGCCATCGATATTATCCTTGAATTTGTAGCCCGCATGGTCAAAAAGCACGGCATGCCGTTCCGGGAATTTGACCTCGGCGGCGGTTTTGGCGTGCAGTATGACGTTAATAAACCGGCTCCGCCTCTCAGCACCTTTGCCGAAGTTATAACGACCGCGCTGACCAATAAATGCCGCGAGCTTAAACTGCCTCTGCCGAAACTGATCGTCGAGCCGGGCCGCAACATCGTGGCCCGTTCCGCCATGGCCCTCTACACCATTGGCTCGATCAAGAATATTCCTGATGTCCGCACCTACGTCTGCGTTGACGGCGGCATGGGTGATAACATCCGCCACGCCATGTACGGCGCCACCCACGAGGCGATCCTGGCCAACAAGCCTTATGAAATCGATGATCAAACCGTAACTATTGCCGGTAAGTTCTGCGAATCTGGTGATATTCTTATCCGTGATACCACTCTGCCGGTTTCAAACACCGGTGATATCCTGGCTGTGGCGGACTGCGGCGCTTACTGCATCCCCATGCAGAGCAACTATAACGCCGTTTTAAAGCCCGCCATTATCATGGTGCGGGACGGCAAGGCTAAAATGGTCCGCCGCCGCGAGACCTTTGAAGATCTGACCCGGTGCGAGGCTTAGTCTGACGGCTGGTCAAGTGTGGCAGACCATAGGGCAGGAAAGGGCGCTGGCACTCTTTAAACGGGGGCTGGCTTCCGCGCAGCTTAGCCACGCTTACCTCCTATCCGGGCCGCCGCATATCGGCAAAATGACTCTGTCCATGGATTTGGCCCGGGCCGTTAACTGTACCGGTCTGGAGCGCCCCTGCGGCGAATGCGAGTCTTGTCGCAAAACCGGCGCCGGTCTTCACCCGGATGTTCAGATAATCGGTCTGATTAAAAACGAAGACACCAAAAAACTTCTCACCGAAATCAGTATTGAACAGGTGGGGGATTTGCAGCGGGCGGCCAGCCTGCCGCCTTTCGAAGGACGCACTAAAGTCTTTATTATTGACGGCGCGGAATTGCTTTCCCCTGACGCCGCCAACCGCCTGCTCAAGACTTTAGAAGAACCCAGCCCTAATTGCCTCTTTATTCTGCTGGCCTCAGAAGAGAAACTCGTACCCGCCACTGTCGTCTCTCGCTGCCAGAAAATCGATATGCGTCCGGTGCCCGTAGCCACGCTGGAGGCCTCATTACGGCAGGGGCATGGGATTACCCTTGATATGGTGCCGCTGGTGGCCAGGCTGGCTCATGGCTGCCCCGGACGGGCTTTTAACGCCGTCGCGGACTCCGCTGCACTGAAGAAACGCACCGATCTGCTGGATAAGCTGGTCATGATGATCCAGTCCGGCTATGACGAACGGTTTGTTTATGCGGGGCAACTGGCGCTCCAATTTGGGCAAGAACGGGCGCGGACATGCGAAATACTGGATTTTTGGCTGGAATACTGGCATGATCTTCTACTGGAGAAGGCCGGCTGCCCGGAACTGATTTGCGGCATTGACCGCACGGAACTGGCCGCGCTGGCCAAAGAATGCTCACTGGAAGAAATCCGGTCGTTTATTACCAATATCCGGGCCTGCCATGATCATTTAAGGAAAAATGTCAGCGCCAAACTCGCGCTGGAAAACCTGATGCTGGAAATGCCGCGGAAAGACATAGCCTTGCCTAAGGAGACAGCCTCCTTAAAGGAGTCTTAATATGAGTGAAGTCGTCGGAGTGCGCTTTCGCCGCGCCGGAAAGATATATTACTTCGATCCTTGTGGGATTGAGGTCAAGCCTAATGAATCTGTCATCGTCAAAACCGCCCGTGGACTGGAACTTGGCCGGGTGGTCATTGCACCCCGCCAGGTTATCGAGAATGAAATCACCGAACCCCTGGAGCCCGTAATCCGCAAAGCCGAACCGGAAGATCTGGCCAAAGAAAAGGAGCTTCTGGAAAAAGCCAACAATGCCATCGTGGAATGCGGCAAGCTGGTGACCGAGCTTAACCTCCCCATGAAATTGCTTTCCGCTGATTTCAATATCGAAGGCAACCGCGTCACTTTCCTCTTCAGCGCCGAACAGCGCGTTGATTTCCGGGAACTGGTTCGCAAGCTTACCGGGCGGTTGAAAGTGCGTGTCGAACTGCGTCAGGTCGGTTCCCGTGACGAGGCCAAGGTTATCGGCGGCTACGGCCGCTGCGGGCGTCCGCTCTGCTGCATGGCCTTTTTAACCGACTTTGATCCGGTTTCCATTAAAATGGCGAAGGATCAGGAACTGCCCTTGAACCCCATGAAAATTTCCGGCTCCTGCGGCCGTTTGATGTGCTGCCTCGGTTATGAAAGCGAGCAATACCGCCAGATGAAACAGAAGATGCCCAAGGCCGGGACCCGCGTTATGACCGCCAACGGTGAAGCCGTCGTCACCGGGCGCAACCTCATAAAAGAGTCGGTCATTGTGGAACTGGAAAGCGGCGCGGTGGTGGAATTACCCCTCAGCGAAATCAAGATAAAAGAAAACCCCCAACAAGCCGGTAGAAAGCCGCCAATTGAAATAGAAGAACCGGAGCCGCCGGAGATTCAGGAAGCCTGATTTCCGAGGTACTTTTGCCAGACCGGCCGGGTTTCCCCATGAATGCGGGGCAGCCGGAACAGCGGGCCGGGTTCGGGCGGGCCGGGAATTGAAAGCAATTTCATACTCGCTTCCTGGGGCGTCCGTCCGGCTTTGCGGCGGTTGCAATTGGTGCAGGCCGCTACGATGTTTTCCCAGGTATAGGGTCCGCCGCGTGAGCGCGGCATCACATGATCCAGCGTTAGCTGACGACTTTCCTTGCCGCAATACTGGCAGCGCTGACCGTCCCGGCTGAAAATTTCATAGCGGGTGAGTCTGTGTCCGCGGCGGCGTGGCCTCTTGATAAGGTGCTCCAACCTGATGACTGAGGGCAAAGGAAGTCTTTCATTTGCCGATCTGGCGAAGCCGTTGCCGTCTTCAACCATTTGCGCCTTACCCTGGTAGATCAATACCAGAGCCCGGCGGGCGCGGCAAATAGTCAGCGGTTCGTAATTTTGATTGAGAACGAGGACCGGATAGTTAACCATAGAGGGTACCCTCTGAGTAAATTCTACTAGAAATCCGGCTTCCGGCGCAAGGAAAGCAGTCTCCGCTCAAATAGCTGACGAATGTGACCGGTGCGGTCTTGTACCTGAGACAGCACAATACGCGGCTATTCGGTACCATTGACAAAACATGCCACGCATTATAATCTCAAGCGAAGTTAAAAATTCAAAATGGGGGCGTGGGTATCATGAAGGCAGCGGAATTCAAACAATCAAGCCAGGCGGTACAGGAAGTTATGCCCCGCCTTGAAGCCGACCTTGTGGGGGTGGCCTCACTGGCGGAAATCAAGGATGAGGAAATCATCCGGAAAATCCGCAAATTGCTGCCCTCCGCCAATTCCATGGTAATGATCGGTATGGAGATTTACCCTGAATTTCTGGACCGGGTGCGCCCGCAGCGCGTCACCGGCGCGATAACGATGAATGACCTGCTGGAACGCCATATGGAATATCTGGGCAGCAGGCTAAATGCGGCTTCCTATACCATCGCCAGGACCAGCCACAAACACGGTTTGAAAGCCATGCCGCTGCCGGCTTACGGCACACCTTCAGATACACGTTTCCTGAGCGGCGCTATCTCACTAAAGCATGCGGCGGTGGCGGCGGGGCTGGGGATGATCGGTCACAGCGGGCTATTTGTTTCTCCGCAGTTCGGACCGAGAGTCAGGCTGGCCGCCTGTATCACCGAAGCGGAACTGGAGCAGACTGCCCCGCCCCAAATGGAAACCCGTGAAAATTGCGTGGTCTGCATTAAGGGGTGCCCCGCCCACGCCATTAGCGAACCGGAACCCGGCCAACCGTACCTGGTAGACCGGTTTGCGTGCTCAGTTTACCGCAACGCCGCCGGCGGCTGCTCGGAATGCATGCGCCTCTGCCCGCGGGGGCATTAATCCGCGCCGTTAAAAGGTTAGCCTTTTTTCCGTAGATTTAGCATCAGACCGGCCGCTGCAGCGACGACTCCGACCATCAGGAAAATAATGGACTGCGTTACCAGTCCGCCGGAAAACGCGGAGAGGAAGCGATCCGCTATCTCGATGGCTTTGAAGGCAATGCCTGAAGAAATCCCACCCGGAGTCAACTGAGCGGTCTGCATTAACATCCCGTTTAGTTGCGGCTGGACCACCCCCGAGAGAATCGGGCCATAAATTATTAGTGCTATTAGCGCCCCAACCGCCAGAGTGCCTCCCGCCCAGATCAGTTTGGTTCCCAACCGGCGGCTGGCTACGAAACCCGCTGCCGCCAGCAATAATAACGGGATTACCCAGAGGTAATACTTCGCGGAGCGGAAAGAACTCAGGGATGACCTCAAATTATCAACATTGGCGCTGCCGAGTCCCGTTCGGAGTTCCGCCTGGGTTATGACGAAACCTTCGCCGGTGGCCTGCCGCAGCGTATTCAGGTTTCCCGCTGCAGAGCCAAGTGCGTTTACCAGATCAGCATCGGTGAAGGTGAATCCCTTTTGAAAAATCGACTTAAACTGGGTGGCAGCGGCGGTGATGGTGGGGTCAGAAAACGACACGCTGTTGGGTATCAAATTATTGAGCATTGAACCGTCGTTGATGAGGTTCATACCCAGTTTTTCATTGATCATTTTCACACCGGCGGCAGCGATGGCTGATTTTTGGTCTGCCAGTGAAATGCTTAGATCGAGTGTGGGTCTGGAGCCTCTGACGTATTCAAACATCTGCCCGACCAGGTTCGGTACCTGGGCCTGGTACC
>JANYKH010000128.1 GCA_025358235.1 Chloroflexota bacterium | reverse complement strand
CGGTCTCCGGGCGGCGCTTGAGCTCGCGGCAGAAGTCGGGCTTGACGTCTCAAAGTTCATTCAAAGGTTTACAGATGGGACTGCTGAAACCAAATTTAGGGAAGACCTGGAAACTTCAAAAAGGTACCGAGTCAGGGGCTTCCCCGCCTTTCTGGTGAAGTATGGTGAGAAGCAGGTTCTGCTAAACGGCTATCAAAGCTTCGCTTCCATTAAGGCTGTTATCAATTCGCTTGCAGGGGATTTGATTAAGGGCTCTGTTCCCGAAAAAACATAGAAAAATGTTCTGGATTTTATTGAACGTTATCGGCGCGTGGCGCCGGTAGAATTACAAATCGTATTCGATTATACCGGGGAAGAAGTCAAAACTTTAATCGAACATCTAACAAACAAAAAGTTGATCAGACAAATAACCGCCGGAAACGGGGTTTTTATCGAGCCATTGAAGAATCCTATGTCATGCTATACCGCCTCAGGTGTCTGTAATATTTGATAATTAAGCCTGGGCCGTGCAACATGCCCTTGTCTTACCCATCTATTTTTTCTCAACAAACTCAGCCTGTCATTGCATAAGTCCACAAACCTGGACTTGATCCAGAATCCAGGCACCCCCGCTAATGCTGCGCAAGTCGCAGATCACGAAGCAATCGGTACCGGAATTTCTGTAACCCGCGATTCCTGCGAAAGCAGGAATCTACATTTGACCTTAATCCACATGCGGGTTTCTTTAGCGAAACTAAGACCGCCGTGCCATACTTCGCAAAAGCCTGCTAAACAATCCGGGTCTCGTTTGCGAATCCCCTTATCAAGATGTTAGATTGGAATGAAAGGACTTGTTTAGATTCAAACCCCCCATCAACTCTTCCGGACTAAATATTTAATAATACTGAATGAAAACCGGCTTTAGATTAATTGAATTCGCCCGCCGCTATTGGGCGCGTCTGCTATTGGCCCTGCTTTTCTTGCTGGCGGGCACTGCCTTCAGCCTCGTCGTGCCTAACATTATCAGGCAGGCAATAGACGGCATTGGGCGCGGCGATCAATCGTCTCTGACTACCGCCGCTTTTCTTATCATCGGGGCGAGTTTGGCGCGGGGCGCTTTCGGCTTTATCAACGGCTTTCTTACCGAGGCTGTCTCCCAGCGTGTGGCTTATGACATGCGCAACACCCTCTATGATAAATTTCAGCGTCTTAGCTTCGCTTTCCATGATACTGCCCAGACCGGCCAGCTTATGTCCCGCGCCACGGAAGACGTCGAGGCAGTCCGCCGGTTTATCAGCATGGGCTTGCTGGGTTTTATCCAGACCGGGGTGCTCTTTATCGGGGTCGCGGTTATCCTCCTGGTCCTTAACTGGCAACTGGCTCTTTTGACCCTGCTTTTCCTGCCCGTTATCGCCTACCGCGCCGTTCTGGTTGGAGTCCGCCTGAGGAAAGTCTGGCGGCATATTCACAATATGCTGGGTGACGTCGGCACGATTCTTGAGGAAAATCTTACCGGTGTCCGCGTGGTTAAATCCTTCGCGCAGGAAAATGAAGAGAGCCGCAAATTCAGCATTTCCGTCAACCTGCTCTACAATGAAGAACTGAACGCGGACCGCCAAATGGCTTTCAACATACCGTTTATGGTTTTCCTCATCGGGTTGCCTACCGCGGTCATTCTCTGGTATGGTGGGCGTCAGGTTATCGCCGGGACGCTGACCATCGGCGAATTGACCCAGTTCATGCTCTATCTTGGCATTATGGCCATGCCCGTTCGCCGCCTCGGTTACGTGACCACCCTGTTCTCACGCTCGATTTCTGCGGGTCAGCGCATCTTTGAAGTGCTGGACCGTGAATCGCCGGTAAAAGAAAAACCGGACGCCGTAATTTTAGACAACGTCAAAGGCGAAGTCAGTTTTGAAAATGTCAGTTTTAAATACGATTCATCTGCGGACGTCCTCAAGGAAGTTTCCTTTGTTGCCCATCCCAGTGAGATGATCGCTATTGTAGGCGGTTCCGGCAGCGGCAAGAGCACCATCGCCAGCCTCATCCCCAGGTTTTATGACGTCAACTCTGGTCGAATCCTTATTGACGGGCATGATGTGCGTGATCTTACCCTGGTTTCGATCCGAAAAAACATCGGCATCGTTCAGCAGGACATCTTTCTTTTCTCCGCTACTATCAAAGAGAATATCGCCTACGGCGCGGTTAACGCCTCAATGGAGGACATTGTTAAAGCCGCGACCATCGCCCGGCTGCATGAGTTTATTCAGAGCCTGCCGGATGGCTATGACACAATGGTGGGGGAGCGGGGTATTACACTCTCCGGCGGCGAGCAGCAGCGTCTGGCTATCGCCCGCACCCTGTTAACCCACCCCCGCATCCTCATCCTGGATGACTCTACCTCGAGTGTGGATGGTGAAACGGAGAACGCCATCAGGCAGGCTCTTTCTCATTTGGTCCAGGACTCCACCATTTTCGTGATCACTCACCGGCTTAGCCTCACTACCATCGCCACCCGCGTCCTGGTGCTGGATAACGGCGGCATCGTGGAGCAGGGCACTCCCGCTGAATTGACCGCCTTGAAGGGCATTTACCGCAAGATTTCGGATTCGCAAATGGCTAATCCTGAGTCTCAGGAAAACTATGTACGTTAATAATAACTACGTCATCAGCAATCTTCACAGCGTGCTTGATGCTGAAGATGAAGATGAAGTATTAGGCAAGATTTACGACCGCGGGGTGATAAAACGCCTGCCGCGCTACTTGAAATTGGTGCGTGGTTGGATGCTGCTCGGCACTGCTGGTCTGGTGGTCCGAACCCTCGCCTCGCTGGCCCTGCCTTACCTGGTCGGTGTTACCATCGATAACTATATCCACAGCGGTGACTTGCCTGGGCTTAACATAATAATTGCCATTTTCCTTGCTGCGAGTGTCCTTGTCTGGCTCGGCGGCTACGTCGAGGAGAAATACCTGGCCTATGCCGGGGACAAGATTCTGCTCACCCTGCGCACCCAGCTTTTTGACCACCTTCAGCGGCTTTCTCTGAGCTTCTATGACCGCAATAAGGTCGGCAAAATGATGTCCCGCATCCAGAACGATGTAGGGCAGGTGCAGCAGCTTATCACCGGCGGTATCCTGAATATTATCACCAGCGTGCTGACGCTGCTTGGCATCATCGTCGTCATGGTTTTAATGGATGCCCGGCTGGCACTGATAACCCTCACCGTTTTACCGGTGCTGGCTATCGCTACGGCTATATGGCAGCGCTTCGCCCGGCGCGGTTTTATTCGCGTCCGCCGCGCCATCGCTGCGGTTAACTCCCAGCTTCAGGAAGGACTTTCCGGTGTTCGTGTTGTCCAGTCCCTTTCCCGAGAAGACTTGAACCTGGAACAATTCGATGTCCTCAACCGCGCTCATCTGGACGCCAACATCGGCGCCACCAAACTCACTTCGCTTACTGTCCCTGCCGTTGAC
>JANYKH010000073.1 GCA_025358235.1 Chloroflexota bacterium | reverse complement strand
GGCAACGAGGTCACGCCGGGCTTTCTGACAGGAAATAACATCCCGGCAGGTAAGATCGTTCACCATGGACCGGATATGCTCATAAATGAGGCTATCCTGAATTTTAATTTCTTCAGCGGTATCGTCTAATTCGCGCATTTTTCGCCTCCTCCCCGATTATAACCTGATAAACAGGGGGTAACAAGCCTCATATCTGTAAGCAAATCTACGTAGTTTGTAATTAATTTGCAAGAAGCTATTTACCGAATGAGACGACTACTGCAACGCCTTTACCCCCGCCCCGCCTCGTAGTAACATTCAATTATGGACTTTAATCAGGCTCTGGACTATATCCTGGGATTCGCGGACTTCGAGCGCATGCCGCGCACCGGCGCGATCTTTGATCTCAAGCGCATCGAAAAACTGCTGGCCCGGCTGGGAAATCCGGAACTGGCCGCCCGCACGATACATGTTACCGGCACCAAAGGCAAGGGCAGCACTTCCGCCATGACCGCGTCCATTCTGACTAAATCCGGCTACCGCACCGGTCTATATACATCCCCCCACCTCCTTTCCGTCACCGAACGGATTATGTTTGACGGCCGCCCTATAAGTGAAATCGACTTCGCGGCGCTGGCGGAAAGATTGAAACCGGACATCGATGAAGTTAACCTGAGCGGCGGGGTGGGGCAACTGACCACCTTTGAAATCCTGACAGCGATGGCCTTTGTGCATTTCAGGGAGATTAAGGCGGATTACCAGGTGGTGGAAGTTGGGCTGGGTGGCCGCCTTGACGCGACGAATGTTGTCCATCCGGAAGTTTGCGTGATAACCTCGATTAGCTACGACCACATGGAAGTGCTGGGCAACACCCTCGCTGAAATAGCATCTGAAAAAGCGGGCATCATCAAACCGGGCGCGGACGTTATTTCCGCCCCACAAACCTCCGAAGCTGCTACGGTTATCGAGAAAGCCTGCCGTGAAAAAGGGGTGAGATTGATTACGGCGGGCCGGGATGTCACCTGGCAGCGGAAATCCTTTACACCGGAAGGCCAGACTTTTGATTTAACCGGACCAGGCTGGGAATACAGCAATTTGAAGATTCCCCTTCTTGGTGAATACCAGATGGAAAACGCAGCCTGCGTGGCGGCCGCCGCGGAGTGTTTAAAACAGCGGGGCGCCCGAATCACCTCGGCGAGCCTCAGACAGGGGCTGGCAGCGACCAACTGGCCCGGCAGGATGCAGATTTTACGAAAACACCCCTGGCTGGTTATCGATGGGGCGCACAACGCCTATTCAATGAAACGGTTGATGGCCGGACTGCGGGAATATTTCCGGTTTGACCGTTTGACGGTGATCTACGGCGCTTCCGGGGACAAACATCTGAGCGGTATGATAGCCGAAATCGCGCCCGCCTCTGACAGGGTAATCATTGCTTCAGCCCATCATCCCCGCGCCGCCCGCCCTGACCTGATTCTGGCTGAATTTAAGAAAAACGGCAAAACCGCGGAGATTTGTCCGGAAGTCTGCGAGGCTTTGAGTCTGGCGCTGTTCGGAGCCGGTACAAATGACCTGATTTGCGCCACCGGCTCGATTTTTATGATTGCAGAGTTGATGCAGTGCCCGGGGGCCGGTCAAACTCCGCCTGGATAACGATGTCTTCACCCAGCCGGTAGACCCGCTGGTATTTTAGCGCCAACGCCCGGCTAACTTCCCTAATACCCAGGTCACCCACAGCTTCAATTCCCCGCCCCATAATCTTGGGCGCGACTGCCGCTACCAACCTGTCGGCCAGACCATGAGCCATCGCCGCAGTGATAATGCCGCTGCCGCCTTCAATTAAAACTGATGAAATACCACGCTTGCCCAAAACATCCAATAATTCTTCTAAATTCACTTCCCCTTTATCATCCGGGGGAATAAGAATGACTTCCACTCCGGCCGCGCTTAAAGCCTGGATTTTGGGCAGGGAAGCGCGTTCCGTGCAGGCGATCAGGACGGGGGTAGAAAGCGCAGTCCGGATCAGTAAGGATTCAATGGGGATTCTCAGGCTGGAATCAACGACTATACGCAGGGGGTTGCGGCCTTTGACCAGTCTCACAGTCAATTCCGGGTCGTCCTTTATGACTGTCCCCACCCCCACCAGCACCGCATCATGGTTGGCCCGCAGGCGGTGCGCCAGTTTGCGAAATTCAGGGCCGCTTATCCATTGGGAACTCCCCCCCGCTGCCGCGATCCGCCCGTCCAGTGTTTGCGCGTATTTCAACGTCACCAGCGGACGGCCGGTCTGCATCAGTTTGAAAAAGGCGGGATTAAGTTCGCGCGCTTCTTTTTCCAGCAAGCCGTGGCTGGTCTTGATGCCATTTTTGCGCAAAATCTCCAGGCCTTTACCGTTTACTTTGGGGTTGGAATCTAACGTGGCCGCGATGACTTCTTTAATACCTTCTCGGATGAGGGCTTCGGTGCAGGGCGGGGTCTTCTTGCCGTGGTGCGAGCATGGCTCAAGTGTAACGTATATTTTTGAACCGGAAACGGGTTCAGTAGCGTGTTCGATAGCGTCGATCTCAGCGTGGGAACCGCCGAAATAATGATGATAACCCTGCCCGATAACACGTCCGTTCTTCACGATTACCGCGCCAACCATGGGGTTGGGGCTGACGCGGCCCTGCCCTCGCTTAGCCAGCCGTAAAGCCAGTTTCATGAATTCGATGTCAGTCAAATTCATCTCGGAGGGGAATCCCCTAACTCCCTTTTACCGCTGTCCCGGGGAGGGGCGAAGCAAACACCTTGATGGTGACGGAATCTTCGCCAATTTGTACAGCGGTATACTTTATGTCCAGTTTGCCCTCATAGCCAAGGCCTGAACCGGTTAACTGGTAAAGCATTTCCTGGCTTTTCTGCCGCACCGTATCCCCAATCGTGTCTTTGTATTGCGACATAATAAGGGGTACGTCCACAGAGTCCACCTGCACGTCCAGACCGCCGTCTTTTACTTCCACCCGGCAAGTCACCTGCATGCTGTAGCTGATGGCGAAGCTGACGGCCGTCACTGAGGTCTCGATGCGGTTTTGGGGCAGCAGGTTTACGGAGATATTTTGTACCTGGATCGGCATCTGGTTGCCGGACTGGCGGATCATTCTACCGGCAGCATCGGTGGCTTCAGACTCGGAAAGAACGACCACCACTTCGCCGGCTTTGCCGCTGGTATAAATGGAGTTCAGGCTGCCGCGCATATCCGCAAATTTCAAGTCAAAGCCAGTCAAGGGCCCCGTAGTGGTAGGCAAGAGCCAGGCTCCGGTGGAATTTTCGGTCGCTGCGGCGCCGGAACGCGGCGCCGTGAGATTATAAACAAAGACGCCCGCTATCATCAGCAGGGCTACCGCAACAATGAACCCGGTTACCGGACTTTTCATCACTATTTCACGGTTATCCGGCCCACGTTGCACTGCAGGGCAAGGTCCAGACGGACCAGCGCGGTGTCATAACCTTCAGTGAGATAATAATCACCCTGCCGCTGGAAGCGTGCAGAGTTAATATCGATGGCGCCAATGCTGGTCGTGCTTTTGATTCTGGCGGCGACACCTGCAGGAATCGTAACGTCGACTGCGGCGGCATTCACGCGGATTTCGCCCTGTCCGCTGATCGGCGTCTCAATTGCGGCCTTGCCGGCATTTTGTTCGATATCAAATTTACTAATTTTCAGACTGCCCAGTTTTATATCCGCCTGGCCCGCGGCGGATTTTACTGTCAGATCTATAGGCAGAATTGAAGAAAGTTTAACGATCCAATCGGCTTCGATAGTCAGATCATGATCCCCGCGCTGGCGGTTTATGGTGAGGGTCCCCACCCCGTTGTTGTTGGCAAATTCCGCTTCGATACCGGCGGCAGTCTGTGACACTTCTTCCGCCAGATTCGCGGCACCGGCGGGCAGGGCAGAAATAGCAAGTTGGCCGGCAGCGAAGTTAACAGTCACTTTACCCTGGCTGATTCCGGCAGCCGGCTGGCTAAAGGTGCGGGAGTTAGCGGAAACAGGCTCCGGCCCGTACTGCCATACGGCGATACCAAGCGAAAGAAACAGCAGCCCTAAAATAATGAAAGTCGCCATCCAGGCATGAGAATGCCTTAAAAGAATGTACAGACCGGCGATGATCACGAGTACCGGCCAGAAATCTACCAGGGTGGACCATACCCGCCACGGGATTATGCCGAGAGTCATCAATAATAGCACCACACCCACGAAAAACAGTACGATTCCCCACAGCGGGATTTCATGTCCGCCCGAACCGGAAGATTTCTTAGGCATTTTTATTTACGCCTCTGCGCAGAAAGTATGATTATTAACCCGATAATGATCAGAACCGCGGGGGCAATAAAATTCCAGTGGAACCACCCCAGGGTGGAGATCAGCATAAAGACGCCGATTAAAATAATAATGATACCCACGGCATTGCGTCCGCCGTGACGGTCAGTTGCGCCTGAAGTAGTGGAAGAGGGGATAGTGGTTTGTGGAGGAATGCCGGATTTCTGACCGAAGGTGCTGCGTACATCCTCGCCGAAATGTTCCGCCGTTCGCTTGATTTCCTCGATATTCTCGCGGGTGGCGTCCCGGGGAGTGGCGGCGGTGGTGCCTTCAAGCGGCACGACGATCGCCAAAATGATATAAGCAATAAAGCCGACGCCGCCTAAAAAGAGGGACAGCACAAAGATCAAACGGATCAGCACCGGGTCAATATTAAAATATTTGGCAAGCCCCCCGCACACGCCCGCAATCATGCGGTTAGAACGGGAACGGTATAATCGATTTTCCAACTTGCCCTCCTGTATTCCAGACAAGTATAGATAATTTAAACCTGGCCTGCAATGCCCCGAATATCCTATGAGGGCTGGCGTAAAAAAAGAGGGGGCCTCACGGCCCCCTCCAAAACGGTTAATGTTTATCAGGTTTGGCTATTTCATCCAGGCTCTGCCGAGGCTGAGTTTCACATTTACCTGGGCGAAAACGATGTAAGCCATGATGTACCATGCGGTAAGCGCGCAAACAATCAGATCAATTGCGGCGATCTTGGTGACGAATTCCAAACCGGGAACAAGGTGGCTGATATCCAACAGAATGAAACCGATTAACAGGGTAAAGAAAAGAAAACCGTGGGCCCAGCTTTCCCGGACGGCAACGACTAACATGACGAGGGTGAAAACGGTCCACATTACCAGGAACCAACCGACATCAGAGGCAGTGATGGGAAGAATCTTGTTGACCTGGCAGAACTGGATCGCGCCAAGGGCCATCCAGAACGTACCGTAGGATGAGAAGGCAACGAATCCGAAATTATTCCCTAACTGGAACTCCTTGAAGCCGGCGATGAGCTGCATCAGCCCGCCGAAGAACATGCCGGTCCACATGACCACCCCGGTGCTGCACAACCCCAGGTTTGCAAATTGGAGCAAGAGTGTCGTGCCGCCGAAACCAGCCAACCCCACCACCGCCGGATTTCCCAGAGATTTTTCAGCCAAAGTATACTTCTCCTTTTCCTGTATTTTTCCGGGGTTTTCGGTCCGCACGGGCGGTTACGTGTTCCCGGATAAAACCTTTTTATATACAATAAAGGCAGGCTTTTCAGGGCCTGCCGGAGTGCGCGATAAATTACCCCCTTATATAATATCCGCCCCGGACTTTTTTCGCAAATCGCACCTGAACCTGACCTTTTTCGCTTTTAATCAAAAGGGGGGTAATAGATGGGGTCGGATGTCAATAGTGGACACCAAACCTCTTTCATGATGCCAGTAATCTAGCATAATATCTGTGTAAGAATGTCGCAGGCGACATATACCCTAATCCTTCCTGAATACGCTGCCGGTTGTAGAAAATCTCGATAT
>JANYKH010000066.1 GCA_025358235.1 Chloroflexota bacterium | reverse complement strand
CATCCATGGATCCAATCTGATTCAAGGGGCAGTGTATAAAAAAAGCCGCCTTGAAGCCGGATTCGGCCTTTTCATTTCAATTGAAAAAAGGGGAAACGTACCCTGCCAATGTTTGAAAAGAACTCGCAGGCATTTTCAACCCGCGAGCTCTTTTTTAGAATCTAGTAGCCACCACCCCCGCCGCCGGTGGAATTAACCGTGATGGTAATTTTAGTAACCACCGGGGGAATAACGGGCGTATGGTCATTGTTTACCAGCTGCACGGATATGGTGTGTGATCCGGAGGTCACATTAGCGAAGGTATAAGTCGTTGCCGAAACATGAGCCCAGGTACCAGCGGCTGGAATCGCGGGTTGGCCGGGTGTGACGGGAGCATCGACATCCAGATAGAAATGCAGGTGTCCTTCTCCAACAACATTAGGCTGACCCTGTTTGTCCGCAACGTTGAAATTGGTCACGTTGGCCGTAACCATAATATTCCCCGCGGGTAAGCTCGAATTGTTTGAGGGGGAAATTATACTGAGGGTGGGGGAAGGGGTGGGTCCGGCCGCCGCGGGATCAACGGCGAACCATACCCCGCCAACGCCCTGGCCGATCGTGTCGCCGGATGCTTTGTCCTGAACATAGTAGTAAAGCGGCCAGCCTTTATAGGCGGTCTGCTTGGCGCCGTCAGTTCTGGTTATTGTGGTGAAGTCCGTTGTTTTCATGGTTGATGGGATCACGAGGACCGGTTTAGAGTCCGCCGTGGAATAGAACACGGGCCAGTTGGCCAGAGTGGTACCGGTGATGTTGCTTTGCCCAACTAAATCTCTTGATGTCCAATACAGTGTTTTTCCGTTAGCATCAGCCAGGTAATTTCCAACGCCGCTCTTGGACTGGATCAAAACCGTGTACCAGTCAACTTTGATAAGGAACCAGACTCCGCCGACACCATCACCTTTGATATCGCCGGGCGCCTGATCTCCCGCGAAGCGGTAAAGCGGCCAGCCGTAATAGGTGGATTGTTTAGCGCCATCTGCTCTGGTGATAGCGCCAAAGTCGCCGGAATCCAGAGACGCAGGAATAACGATATTTTGCGAATAGGCAATGGGCCAATTCTGGAGAACGGCGCCAGCCGCGTTACTGACTCCATTTACATCACGAGCGAAATAATATAACGTCATGCCGCTGGCATCAACCAGGTAATCTCCGATTCCGGCCTTATTCGAAATATTGAAGGTATAGGCCGGCGGTGTTGTGGTGGTCGGTTTGGGGCTCGGAGATGCAGGCGTGGTGGTGGTAGGTGAAGGCTGTACAGTAATACTCGGTGACGGAGACGCCGAAGGTGTCGGTGACACAACCGCGGTTACTGTCGGTTTGGGGGTGGCCGAAGGGGTGGGGGTTTGCGTGGCGGAGGGCGAAGGACTGCTGCAACCGGCAAATACCAGCATCAGCGTCAAAAATAACATCAGGGGTGTCAAGTTCTTAGAAATTTTCATCATTACTCCTCACAATCCATTCAAATTCACAGATATTTATCTTCACCGACTGGCTCAGATTAGACAGGTAGCGGGCGTTTTATGTTTCCCGCTACCTGTCTCCGGATTGTTTTATGGCCCGCCGGGACCGGGTACCTCTGAATTGGACACGACTATCGCAGCATATACCGGCGGATTTAGCGGAGTCAGATCACTATTAACGAGCTGTACTCCGAAAGTATGCGTCCCGGGCGGCATTTGCCATGTGTTTGAGTCCGCAGTCGATGTCACTGAGTTAGAGGCTGTGGCTGGCTTACCCAATTCTCTCGGGATTTCAGAATCGATGTAATAGATCACTTTCCCCTGGTTGATACCGGGCTGGTCAGATAGCGTGAAGTTATTGACCTTCGTTTGAATCATCACCGGCCCTACAGGGACCGTGGCATTGTTAGCCGGAGCGGTAATTGAAATGTCAGGTGGCTTTACGACCGCGTTGACGGTGACTGAAGTTACCACCGCCGGGGATAGGGGTGTATTATCGTTATTCACCAATTGGACTGAGAACGTATGTGTGCCCCCGGTTACGCTCTTCCAGGTTTGAGAAGTCTGAATCGAGGCTATCGCACCTTGAACAGCCGCATTCTGCCCCGGGGTAGTGGGGGGAGTAATATCCTGGTAATAGACGTAATGCCCTTCCCCGGAAACATTCGCCTGTCCGATTTTATCCACGATTTTAATGTTCAATCCGACTGCGTTTACGTTAATGTCTCCAGCCGGAATATTGGAATTGTTATTCGGTCTGCCGATTGTAAGAACAGGGGATGAGGCCCCCAGTTTAAAGGCTATCAAAGCCGGAGTGCCGCTGACTCCCACCGGCCAAAAAATCGTATCACCGGCGATGGAAGGCCATGCGTTAACACCGCCGGGAGCTTTATATGTCCAGACCTGTGCCCCGGTATCCCGCTTGAAAGCATACATGGTACCGTCGAAAGTCGCCGTCAAAACAAGGTCGTTGACCACAGTAGCCGCGCCAAAACCCGCACTCGGGAGAGGCACATCCCATAACAACTTGCCCAGGTTTACATCTATGGCCACAAAATCAGATGTGGCGGTAGAAAAAGGCGCGATCGTCTGAGATGAGGGAGTAAAATCCGAGGCAAGGTTATTACATGCTACATATACCACTCCGTCGGCATAAGCCATAGGAGTCTCCACTCCCCCGTAAATACCGGGGAAGGTGGTAGTTGTCCCCTGGGGATGTTGAACAAACAAATCATTTTGATGTTTGCCAATTTCCATTTCCCAGATCAGCGCCCCGCTGGTCCGGTTAATGGCGTATACTCTGCCCATCTTGCCGGCAGCGATAACAATATCCTGGGTTTTTCCGCCGTAGTTAGCGGCGCCAAGCATGGGAGAAATTTGTAGGTCATAGTCGCTGATATCATGGGGCAAGACCTGATTGTACCAGGAGAGTTGCCCTGCCGGAGTTAAAGCCACCAGCGCGTCAGTATAGAGGTTGGGCCCCGGACGGCTCGAGCCGTTGGGATACTGGGCGGTACCGGGATATGGTGCGGGATTGGCGACGCCCCAAAAGCTCATACCGGTTTTGGTATCGATGGCGGGCGGGTACCATGTTCCGCCACCGCTGTTCACTTCAGGGTGTCCCCACATGGTTTTGGGATCATCCACGGTATCCCATTTCCAGAGTGACTTTCCGGTGACTTGATCAAGACCCATAAACGTTCCGTAAGCATTGCCGCGGTAGAAGTTATTAACGCCGGGCACCGCCGCGGGAACCGTGGAGGTATATACAATGCCGTTATAGACTGTCGGTTGAATATCGATGCCGATGGTGTTGGTAGATGAGACCTTGTTCTTCCAAACTTCGTTTCCCGTATTGGCATCGAGCGCGGTCATCGTGTAAGCGTTCGACGCGAAAAATACTTTCCCGTATCCGACGCTGACGCCATTAGGGCCGACGTCATTATCATTATACATGTGGACCCATTTGGCTTTACCGGTGGCACGGTCAATAGCAAATACGTTACGGCTCATGTCCTGCATGTAGACTGTATTTCCCATCACAATCGGCATGGTTGAAGCTGAACCGCTGCCTCCCGTTCCCGGTAATGGAAACGCCCAGGCGACGCCCAAAGTGTTTATATTGCTGGAATTGATGGTTGAATCTTTGGTGGCGCGGGAATTGGCATAATCTTTGTTGGGCAGCGGCCAGTCAGCAGCATATTGAGCCACTTCCGGGGGCACGGGGTTCGCCTGTGGAGTGGGGGTCGGCGTGGGAGGGGGAGGGGGGGTTGCAGTTGGAGTGGCCGTGGGTTGTGGAGTTGAAGACGGGGTTATTGATGGCGTCGAGGTTGCGGTGGCAGTTACAGTGACGGTTACAGGGGGTGCAGGTTTGGGTGTGACGGTGGGGGCTTGAGTCGTGGCCGGACTCGTGCATCCCGATAATATAAGTACAATGGCGATAATCAACAACACGGGCGAATGGATTTTTGACATTTTCATCGTTGCT
>JANYKH010000065.1 GCA_025358235.1 Chloroflexota bacterium | reverse complement strand
GTTCGCAGAAAAGACCATCCCTTTCCGGTTTGAGGGTACGGTAGTTGATCGTTTCCGGCTTGGTTACTTCACCGTAAGACCAGCTGCGTATCTGTTCCGGAGAAGCCAGAGAGATTCGGACCGCATCAAAATCATTAATTTCCAGCATTATCTTTTGTCTCTCCTAATATAGGTTCCTCAATCGCCTTCATCTCAGGCGCTTCGGACGGTTCCCCGGCGGCTATTTCATCCTCGACAGGCGCCGGCTTGGTCTCGTCATTCGTGATGACTTCAAGCGCCAGTCCAAGGCTCTGGAGTTCTTTTACCAGTACCTTGAAGGATTCCGGTACGCCGGGCTGCAGGATATCGTCACCCTTGATGATGGCCTCGTACGCTTTCGCGCGGCCGGTTACATCATCGGACTTGATGGTCAGCATTTCCTGCAGGTTGTTGGCCGCGCCGTAGGCTTCCAGCGCCCACACTTCCATTTCGCCGAAACGCTGTCCGCCGAACTGGGCTTTACCGCCGAGCGGCTGCTGGGTGATGAGGGAGTACGGGCCCGTGGAGCGGGCATGCACTTTATCTTCTACAAGGTGGATTAGTTTAAGCATGTAGATGCTGCCAACCGTCACCGGCTGGTTGAACGTATCGCCGGTTCTGCCGTCGCGCAGGTTCACCTTGCCGTTGATGGGTGAGGCGATGTGGTATTTCTGGTAGTAGGCGGCAATGGCCTCATTTACCTGCTGGTCGTTCATCTTCTTGGGTTCAAAGCCGAGATCGGCAAGCCACAGTCTCAAGCAGACCATTCGGGCCTCGCCTTCGATTGCTTCGTTGTAAACCTTTTCGCCGTCGTAGCCTTCTTTATTCAGCCACGCCTTGGCGCGCTCAATGCCGTCCGCCGGGGTGGCAGCAATATCGTTAGGACCGGAGGCGGATTTGGCCAGGATCCAGGCTCTCGCCAGGGCATCCTCGATGTTTACATCCTGCGCGCCATCAAATACTGGCGTCCAGGCTCTGAAGCCGAGGTTCTTGGCGGCCCACCCGAGGTGGGTCTCCAGCACCTGCCCGATGTTCATTCTTGACGGTACGCCGATGGGATCAAGGATAATATCGACCGGCGTGCCATCCGGCAGGAACGGCATATCTTCTTTGGGAGCGATGAGGGAGATAACACCCTTGTTGCCGTGGCGGCCGGCGAGTTTATCACCCACCGAAACGCGGCGCTTCTGGGCGATCCAGACCTGCACCCACTGGTTGACGCCGGCGGGCAGATCATCGCCGCTCTCTTTGCTGTCCTTGCGGTTATAGACCTTTACGTTGATAACCTTGCCCCAATCGCCGTGCGGCACCCGGAGCGAGGTATCCTTAACTTCGCGGGCTTTTTCACCGAAAATGGCCCGTAGCAATTTTTCTTCAGCGGAAAGCTCGGTCTCGCCCTTGGGGGTGATTTTGCCCACCAGGGTATCATCCGGGCCAACTTCCGCGCCGACGCGGATAATGCCCATGTCATCCAGTTCGCGCAGGCTTTCTTCGCCTACGTTGGGGATGTCACGCGTGATTTCTTCCGGTCCCAGTTTGGTATCGCGGGCTTCAACTTCGTGCTTGGCGATGTGGATGGAGGTGAACTTGTCCTGCTCCAGCAAGCGGCTGGACAGGATGATCGCATCTTCAAAGTTGTAACCTTCCCAGCTCATGAAGGCAACAGTGACGTTCTGGCCGAGCGCCAGTTCGCCGTGATCCGTCGCCGAGCTGTCAGCGAGGACGGTATCCACATCTACATGCTGGCCCTTGTTGACCAGCGGTCTCTGGTTGATGCAGGTGCCCTGGTTAGTGCGGACGAATTTGAGCAAGGGGTAGGTATCGTCGCCGGTGCCGTCATCACGTGAGATGACAATGTTATAGCGGGTATTGGACCGCTCATCTATCATGCCGGACAGACCGGTTACCGTACCGGCGTTGCGGGCAAAAACAACCTGGCCGCTGTGCCGGGCGGACTCCATTTCCATACCGGTGCCCACATTTGGGGCCTCGGGGCGGAGGAGGGGCACTGCCTGGCGTTGCATGTTGGCGCCCATCAGAGCGCGGTTTGCGTCATTGTGCTCCAGGAAGGGGATGAGCGCGGTAGCCACGCTGACGATCTGCTTCGCAGAGACGTCCAGCAACTGAACTTTATCCGCGTTGTCCAGCAGGTATTTATCAGCCTTGCGGCCTTCTACTTTTTCTTCCTTGAACTGGCCTTTCTCATCCAGCGGGGCGCTGGCCTGACCGACGAAGAATATGTCCTCTTCATCAGCGGATAAATAGACAATCTCCGGGGAGACATAAGGTATTACCTTAAGCATGCGCGGCGAAAGTTTGGACAATTTTCTGGCCTGTTCCGCGGAAATAACGTGGTTGGCCGCGATCAAGGTCTTGCCCTTGTCGTCGGAAACGGTCTCCGTTACGCGGTGGCCAATAATATCGCCGGTGTTCTCAATTTCCGTCTTGACCTTGCGGTAAGGCGTTTCGATGAAACCATATTCGTTAATCAGACTATAGGTAGCCAGCGAGCCGATAAGACCGATGTTCGGGCCTTCAGGGGTCTCAATCGGGCAAATACGGCCGTAGTGGGAGAAGTGGACGTCACGAACGTCAAAGCCGGCGCGTTCGCGGGAAAGACCGCCGGGGCCCATGGCGGAAAGACGGCGTTTGTGGGTAAGTTCGGCCAGCGGGTTGGTCTGGTCCATGAACTGTGACAGTTCAGAACCGCCGAAGAACTCGCGGACGGTGGCCACAATCGGGCGGATGTTAACGAGAGCGCTGGGAGTGATGGCATCCGTGCCCATGATGCTCATGCGTTCACGGACTACCTGTTCCAGTCGCAGCAGGCCGACCCTGAATTGAATCTGGATAAGCTCGCCGACGGTTCTGACGCGCCGGTTGCCCAGATGGTCGATATCGTCAGCGGTTTCTTTACCGTTGTTGATATTGATAATATGGCGGATCATCTCAGTGATATCCGCGGTGCTTAGCGCCCGGTTCTTGAGGCTGGTTTCCTGGCTCAGGCGCTTGTTCAGCTTGTAGCGGCCCACGGTGCCCAGATCATAACGGTCCGGGTCAAAGAAGAGGCCCGTGATCAGCTTCCGGGCGTTGTCCAGGTTAGGCAATTCGCCGGGGCGCAGTTTTTTGTAAATATCCAGAAGAGCTTCGCTTTCTTCCTTGATGAGCGGCTCCTTTTCCATGGTCGTGGCGATGTATTGATGATCGGCGTTGGTATCTTCAGCCGCGAACATACTGAGGATCTGGTCATCAGACCCGAAGCCGATGGCGCGCAGCAGGGTGGTGCAGGGAATCTTGCGTTTGCCATCGATCTTGGCGGAGATGACGTCCCGGTTGCTGGTCTCAAACTCGAGCCAGGCGCCGCGGGTCGGGATTAACTTGGTGAAACACAGCTTGCGGCCGGTAGCCACATCTTCTTCAATGGTGAAATAGACGCCAGGAGAGCGCAGCAATTGGCTGACTACAACTCTTTCCGCGCCGCTTGTAATGAACGTACCCTTGGTGGTCATCAGCGGAATATCGCCGAAGAACAGGTCCTGCTCCTTAATTTCGCCGGTTTCTTTGACCAGCAGGCGGACCCTGATATAAAGAGGGACCGAATAGGTGAGGTCCCGTTCGCGGCATTCCTGTTCGGAATGGTCGCGCCGCGGCTCGCGGAACTCATAGGCTACGAAGCTGAGTTCGAGCCGGTTTCCGGTAATGTCCTTGATAGGGGAGACTTCTTCCAGGAGCTGTTTCAGACCATTTTCCTGAAACCTCTGGAACGAGTCCAGCTGAATTTTAATCAGGTTCGGTACTTCAAGTACCCGGGGTAACTTCGCGTAGGACTTGGAAGGCGGAATGGAGTCAGGAGAGCGCGACATAGAAACCATCTTCACTCCTTAATTGATACCAAAGAAAACGTTATTTTTGCGCAGCAACAGGCTGGTTAAAAGAAATAATGGCCTTTAGGGGAAAAATTATGCGGATAAATAGTTTGAGGCATGATCACAAACTTTAATTATAATACCTGTCCATCAGCATGTCAATAGACTTTCGAGTTTTTCTTTTAATCCACGGATTGACAGGTTTTGGGGGTGAACCGGGCATGGTTCAGGTAGACAATCTTACCCATGTTTATCTTACCATAAATAGAGTAAATATCAAAATATTATTCCAAATGTCACAAAAATGTAATAAACGACGGTGAAATATTTACTCATCGTCCCGGCTTTTAGCGGCACAGTCTTTGTTTTAGCTATCAATAGAGCTGCGGGGCGGGCAGCGGGTAAACCCTGGCCGGTTTTAACATCTTCACCTCTGACCTTTTATTTGGGGCGCTCAGACCGGGAGATTCTGTTTACCAGGCATTCTTGACTGTGATAGTCTTTAGTTGCTAAACTAATAAGTAACTAAATGAATAGGAGAGCGCTTTGAGTCGGGAAGAAACCCTGCATTCCCTAATGAAACAAATTGGCATTCTCATGAAAAGCATGCGCCACCAGGGCTTTATATTCGGCAAAAACACCCTCAGCCGCCCGCAGGTGGACATTCTTTTTATCATGGAGCATCACCAAGGCGGCATTCCGGTAGGGGAACTCGCAGAACTGATGAAAGTTACCTCCGGTGCAGTTACGCAGTTTGCGGACTCGCTGGTCTCAATGGGGCTGGTGCGCCGTGAAGAGGACCCCGCCGATCGCCGCATCCTCCGCATCAAACTGACGCCACTCGCCGAAGCTGCCTTCGCCCAGTTCCGCAAGGATTTTTTCACCAAGGTCAGCCCCGCATTCAATGATTTAAGCGATGAGGAATTACAGGAGATGATCAGGCTCCTGCGTAAAGTAAAAGTCCCCTTCGCCAGGGAGTTAAAATGAATTCCGGTCAAACCACTATTATTCAGGTCTCCGATCTTGTCAAAAAGTTTAAGGATTTTACCGCCGTCGATCACATTTCTTTTGAGATAAAAACCGGCGAAATATTCGCCTTTCTTGGCCCCAACGGCGCCGGTAAATCCACCACCATTAAAATGCTTACCACACTGCTTGATCCTACCGCGGGTAAAATTGTCGTGAATGGCAGCGATCCGGCACACCACAAGGATCTGGTCAGGAAATCGTTCGGCATAGTCTTTCAGGACCCCAGTCTGGATGATGAACTGACCGCGCTGGAAAATATGCAATACCACGCCGTCCTGTACAAAGTCCCGAACAATATCAAAGATAAACGCATACAGGAACTTTTAGAGTTTGTGGAACTGTGGGACCGCCGCAAGGATATGGTCAAAACCTTTTCCGGGGGTATGAAGCGGCGTCTTGAAGTAGCCCGCGGGCTCATCCATCACCCCCGTATCCTTTTTTTGGACGAGCCCACACTGGGTCTGGATCCCCAGACCCGCAACCGCCTCTGGGGTTATATTAAGGATATTAACCAGAAGGAACAGATGACGGTCTTTTTCACCACCCATTACATGGAAGAAGCCGCTAAAATCGCCGACCGCATTGCCATTATCGATCACGGCAAAATCGTGGCGGCCGGTACCGTAGATGAATTGAAGGTTAAGACCA
>JANYKH010000057.1 GCA_025358235.1 Chloroflexota bacterium | reverse complement strand
TATTTTCAACAGCTGAGTAAGCATCGTGGAGCGTGTAGAGTGTAGCGTGGATGGCAGACTGAACTAAAAAACAACTCCCTCTCTATATTTTTATCCCCTTAAAAACTTTCCCGGGTGTAATTGCTTTGAGACAGTTATAATGTCCATATCTGCAGGTTTTGCCGAAACAGGGCTGGCATTCCATCCCGTCATAAAAAACAACGATCAATTTACTGGAATCTTTGACGACATGCAAACTCGTGAGAATTAGTCCGGTATCATCGATGACCACGCCTGTCCCCTGGGAGTTTTCAGTCTTCCCACCCGAGGCGCGCGAAGTGGCGTTAATACGCACGATAGCCTGATAAATACCGGCATAGGCCATCGAAGCATAATAGGGTTTGGGGGTGGCAGTTTCCAGTACCCGGCCTACTGCGGCATCGATGTCTTTTTGGGTGAGGCGCTGGGGGGCTGGTTTGCGCGAGTCATAAATGTACATCCCGCTCACGGACAGGACAACGGCCAGAATAACGAGAATCACACTGTGAAAGCGGGTGAAATTACGGCCAACGGCATGCTTCAAGCGCACGGGGCGTGATATCGGGGCCGGATTTACCGGTTCCGAAGGGGGAGGGACGGGGGGAAACGGTCTATTCTGCCTCATGATAAACCTCGATCGTTCATTCTCATCCACCACCACGTAGCTATCACTACGATCGAGTAAAGGTGTGTTTTGCTTGCAAAAGGAGGGACTTCTAATTAAATTGTTTCAGGTTCACACTCTAAAGTCAAATTTGAGCGGATAAAGCACTTTATTAATCGTTATCTGCACCAAATATTGCCCGCAAGTACGTTTCCATCAGGTTGTAAGATTGACAGGGTGATGTTAGGATATGGTCGCTTCAGTTGATTATTATTGTTGAAAGCCGCCTATTTAGCTGAATTCCCCACCCCGCTCCTTCCACGCCCTCGCCAGTTCCGCCGCTAGCAGCCGGTTCTCTTCTTTTTCCAGTTTAGGATCAGCCTCAAGCACCCTTAAAGCTTCACTGCGGGAAATCTCCAGCAGTTTGACGTCCGTGAGGCGCGCCATGCGGAGATCAGGCAGGCCGCTCTGCCGCGTGCCAAAGAACTCGCCGGGGCCGCGCAGCTTCAGGTCTTCCTCCGCCAGTACAAAACCGTCATGCACCCGTTCTATTATGTCAAGTCTGGCCCGACCAACCTCGGAAGGGCTTTCCGCCAGCAGCAAACAGTAACTCTGGTCTTTGCCCCGCCCTACCCGCCCCCGGAACTGGTGCAGTTGCGACAAACCAAAACGGTCCGCGCTTTCAATCAGCATTACGCTGGCGTTAGGCACGTCAATGCCCACTTCAATCACGGGTGTCGAAACCAATATTTTTATATCGCCGGAATGGAAACGGGCCATGGCATCGTCTTTTTCTTTAGAAGCCATCTTGCCGTGCAGCAGCCCAAGCTTTAAGTCCGGGAAGACCTTGCTGGAAAGTTCTGCGTATTCCGCCACTGCAGCCTGTGCGGTTATCGATTCTGATTCTTCAATTAACGGACAGATGATGAACGCCTGCCGTCCCTCGCTCACCTGCCTCCGGATAAAGGCAAAGGCGCGCTCCCGGTCGCCTGATTCTACCCATTTGGTCTTGATTTTCTGCCGCCCCGGTGGTAACTCATCGATTATTGACAGGTCGAGATCACCGTAAAGGGTCAGCGCGAGGGTGCGGGGGATGGGAGTGGCGGTCATGACCAGCATGTGGGGATTAAAACCCTTCTGCCGCAAAGCAGAACGCTGCTCCACGCCAAAACGGTGCTGCTCGTCTACGACCACAGCGCCCAGCTTTTTAAACTCGATGTCTTTCTGAATCAGGGCGTGTGTGCCGATAGCAATAGTGATTTCACCGGAGGCAATCAACTGTCTCAGCTTTTCCTTTTTGGATTCTGCCAGATCGCCGGTGAGCAGAGCCAGTTTAATCGGATTATCCAGCAAACCGGGATAAGTCCGGATGTATTCGGGGTCGCCCGTAGCCGCCGGGACCAGCCGTGCTAACAGACTGTTAAGTGTCTTAAAATGCTGCTCCGCCAGGATTTCCGTAGGGGCCATCAGAGCCCCCTGATAACCGTTAGCGGCCGCTACCATAAGCAAGGCGGTGGCGATGACTGTTTTGCCGCTGCCGACGTCACCCTGGAGCAGGCGGGCCATTGGGATGGGGCGGCGGGCGTCAGCCAGGATCTGGCCCAAAACCCTTTTCTGGGCTACGGTCATCTCAAACGGCAGGCAGCGGATAAACCTTTCCAGCAAAGGCAATTCCGTGTTGAGGGGAACGCCGGGCTGGCTGGCCTGCCATTCCCTCTTGCGGTTCATAACGCCGAGCTGCAGTAAAAAAAGCTCGTCAAAGGCCAGGCGCGCACGTGCTTTATCCGCCGCAGTCACTGTTTCCGGGAAATGGGCCTGTCTCAAAGCGTCGGAAAGGTCAATCAGCCGGCATCTTTCTCTGGTCTCCGCCGGCAGGAAGTCAGGCAATTGGTCCGCCCACACCTCAACCACATCCATCATGATCTTGCGTACCTGGCGGGGAAACAGCCCTTCGGTGAGAGGGTACACCGGCACCAGACGGCCGGTATGCACGGCTCTTTCTTCCTGAATATCCCATTCCGGGGATTCAAAAACGGGCTGGCCCCGGAAAATGTTCACTTTCCCGCTGAGTACCACCCGCATATTGGTCATAAAGCGCTTGGCCATGTAAGGCTGGTTAAACCACACCGCACGGACGTTGCCGGTCTCATCTCCGATAACGAGTTCGGTTCCCCGCCGCATCCCCATTTGCTTAACCTGGGCCTGCCACACCGTTCCGGCGATCGTCTGATCCGGCCCTTCGGTGAGTTCCGAGATAGTCTTAATTCGCGTAAAATCGATATGCCGGTTCGGAAAGAAATACAACAGGTCGCGGATTGTTTTCACGCCCAGTTTCCCGAACTTTTCTGCCAGCCCGGGACCGACGCCCTTGATCGTAATAATGTTCGCTTCGATATCGGTAATAGAAGCCGGGCGGGCAGGAGCACGGGATCTTTTGGGGGCAGTTTGGGCAGGAGGTGGGCCGTTTTTGCAGACCTGGGAACCGTGGTTTTGACTTTAACAGGAGCCTTCGGCGCGCCGGTTAGCAGACCCACTACCATTAACAACCAGTTCTGGCGAGCTTCACGATTAGATTTGGCGTAGTTAATAGAGGACAACTGCTTACGCATATTGTCGTCGAGGGCATCTTTAGCCTGAACGACCCAGTTAGCCAAAAAGCGGTCCAGCCCGCCGGTGACGGCGGTATCGGTAAAACCCTTCTTTTTCTCGAGGTCAAGTACCTTTAGCAGCAGTTCGATAAGTGAATCCATTGGGGATATTATAGATGACTTGTTTAGTCATTGCGAGCGCAGAGAAGCAATCCGGCTCTTTATCAGCCCCTGCCTCTTCCATTCACAACCATTTCAACTTTTCATTCCAGACCCTCGGCAAATTTTTGTAATAATTCACCTGAAAAAGCGTCCTGTGTTATACTTTATTCACGTGGCATTTTCACGATAACCTGAATGAATTCAGGGGCTAATCTAAGGAGCAGGAGTCTATTTAATGAAAGAGATCAGGGCAGGTATCATTAACGTCACCGGTTATGCGGGTGTGGAAATCGCCAGAATCCTGGCCAACCACCCTTATGTTAAACTAACTTCCGTTACCGGGCGCAGTGCCGCCGGGCAAAAATTAAACCGTTTTTTCCCACACCTGATCGGCATGGATTTAACCATCGAACCGACCGTCGGTGAAGTGGACGTGGTCTTCTCTGCGATGCCTCATAAAGAGAGCGCCCAGGACATCATTCCGCTGGTGGAAAAAGGCGTTAAGGCCATCGATATCAGCGCTGATTTCCGCCTGAAGAACCCCGCCCAATACCCTGAATGGTACGGCTTTGTACACCCCTCCCCCAGCCTGCTGGATGAGGCCGTCTACGGCTTGCCGGAACTTTACCGCGAGAAGATTAAGAAAGCCAGGGTTATCGCCAACCCCGGCTGCTA
>JANYKH010000045.1 GCA_025358235.1 Chloroflexota bacterium | reverse complement strand
CGGCACGCCCAGGCCGATCAGCACCTCCGCCCAGATGTTCTCCATCACACTGCCGCCGCCGTTCCGACCGAACCATTCACCCGCAGGCGGGTACACCCAGCATCTGATCCACGGGTCTGCCGCCTCCAGGAACTTGGAGATAAACCATGGGTAGGCGCTGCAGTCGTCCGGGAAGGGCCACTGTTTGGTCTCGGCCTCTTTGCCGAGGAAGTTCACGCGGATGTGCGTCGTCGTCTTAAAGCCGATATCCCGCTCGTTCGCAAAATCGCCCAGTTCTCCATCAGGTATCAGTCGCATATTATAAGTCCTTTCACCGCGAATTGTAAATAATGATGTTATAAATTCCGCATGTCTGGATAGCGCGGTACTACCGACAGCGCAGGGGGGAATTATTAGCCTGTTACTATAGTATAACGCTTATGTAAAAAAATGGGGATAAAAAAGGTTCTCTCGTGCATTGTGTGGGTAAATATTAGCTTTTTAAGTTGTTGATTATGAAATTAAAAACAAGCACCTCGCTTGGAGTCCATCGTGTTCGCTCCCCGATGTCGTCACATCGCAAGTCTAAGGTCAAAGGAGCTTATGTCCCAATAGGGGCAACCGTTCTGGAGGGGCTCCTATATCATGACGCTTTGCGTAGTTCTTTTGGGACATCTTAACGCTCCTTTGACCTAAGACTGGCTGATGTTCCGCCATCACGGTAGCGAGCGCAATGGACGGGAATTTTTAAAAGCCAGAACAAAGCCAAATCTAAACCAAAAGACAAATCATCGATAAGTTGTTGATTTTACCTTTAAAGATAACGTCTTTAAAATCATTACCTCATATTATAAGGTTTCTTACCCACACAAATATGAGAGAGAACCTGATTTTTCAACCGGATTCAGGTTGTGTATGCACGTAGAGCCAAATATTCAGCTTTTTTTGTACCGACAATGTGGCTTATATAATTCAAAGGCCGGGGCGTCGCCGACCCGGCCTTCTGTATGAATAGAATTATGCCCGAAATGTGCTACTTCTTCTTGGGCGCGGCCTTTGGTGCAGCCTTGGGTGCAGCCTTAGGAGCGGCCTTTGGCGCGGCGGCCTTAGGGGCCGTGGTCGTTGTCGTGGTCTTGTCAGGCGTGGATGTAGCGACAGACTTTGACTTTGGCGCAGGGGCAGCCTTAGGAGCGGCCTTAGGCGCAGGCTTTGCGGCTTCTTTTGCTGGCGCGGCCTTGGATGCGGCTGCCTTTGGCTTCGGCGCGGCCTTTGGGGCGGCCTTTGCGGCGGCGGGAGCGGGCTTCTTCGCTTCGGCCTTGGCTGCAGGCGCTGGTTTTGCCTTGGGGGCCGGGGCTGCCTTTGCAGGGGCTGCCTTTGCGGGCGCGGGCTTTGCGGCGGCCTTGGCTGCCGGGGCAGGCTTGGCTGCGGGTTTGGCTGCGGCCTTGGCCTTTGGCGCAGGCTTCTTTGCTGCTTCTGCGGCTGTGGACTTGGTATCTGCCTTGGCCTGCTTCTTTGCGGCGGCCTTGATCTCTCTGGGATGGCAAAGCTCGTCCTTGCCCACCGCCAGCCGTCCGCATGTTTCGCACGAATACTTGAGTTCCATAACCTTAGGCTTGCAGATATGACGCGCGTTTTCGGCTACCGCGCCGCAGAACTCGCAGCTGACAAGCTCTGCGGACTTTACCGGGGCGCAGAGATGCCCCTTTTTGGAGGCTACCGCCCCACATGTCTGACATACATACAGCGCATCGTCTTTCTTCTCGACCTTTGCCATTTATTCCTCCTTTTTGGATTAAACCGACACAAGGCAAGACCCCGACACATGGGGCCACGTCCCGATTGAGAGGGAGCCGCTCTTAAAGCCATTACACGCAGGTGAAGCAACCATCCAGGACGGTAATCCGACCGGGAACACCACAAATTTTATGCCCTGTACTACTTAGCAGCGCAAAACGCCCGAAAACTCGCAATTATCAGACTATATCAACTCAACATATGATATTCTGGAGTATATTGCAAATATTTTTTAATTGCAATATATTATCCTGCATATTTAAGGATAATTTGGTATATTCTATAGAAGAATGCACTCATACGGGTTCATGAATATAAAAAGGAGGTATCTTATGGCAGGTAAGATTCTCAGGATGGCATTGTGTGTGATGGTTCTGGCGGCGGTCGCGG
>JANYKH010000322.1 GCA_025358235.1 Chloroflexota bacterium | reverse complement strand
TGAAACCCACCCTCACCGCTCTTGGCAGTCTCACGATTGTTGGCAGCGCAGTGGGATTGATAATGTCACGGAAAGCCGCCGACTAATTCAGAAAATAGAATAAATGCCACAGCGAGGGGACCGTTTACAGACGGTCCCCTTTTTTTGTCTCAAGGCGAACATGTTTCTAAATTATCGATGGGTACTTCGCCTTGCTTTATGCATTCCAAACTAATCTTTTTGCAATGCATACTTGACATTTTGTGTTTTCCATGATAGCATAATTACTGTTGGAGAATGATATGGCAACCGAGCAAATATTCAAAAACAGGTTAAAAGTAGCCCGGGCGGAGAAAGACCTCTCGCAAGACGAACTGGCCAGGCTTGTGGGAGTGACACGGCAGACCATCGGGGCGGTGGAGACGGGGCAATACTGCCCATCCGCCAGACTGGCGCTGTCAATTTGCCATGCCCTGGGCAAGAAGTTTGAGGAGTTGTTCTATCTGGAGGAAAGCAAATGAAAAGCAACAAGGTTGAAAAAGACGAAAGAACGGCGGCAATCCAAAAACAGAGTTATGCAGTAGCCTATTGGATAATGATCTTCTCCATACTAGTGGACATAGCGTTCAGGGCATTTATGCGACAGGAAGCTTCGTGGGATCTGTTCGCGATTGTGTTTTTAGGGTCAGGAATCGCTACGGTCTACCAGGCCAGGGCGAGAATAATGAACATAGGGTGTCTGAAGCTGGGTTTGATTTCCGTGGCGGTGGCGGCAGTAACGGCGGTGGTTATCGTGCTGATAAGATTAACGAGATAGCTGCTAGAAGGCGTAACAAGTTTGACAAGGGATACCTGAAACGATACCATTTCAAATGAGACCGTGCTGGACGGGGAGCTAGCGGTGCCCTATACCTGCAATCCGCTACAGCAGGGTTGATTTCCGGGATTGAGGGCTTCTTCCGGTTGGACTACCTTAGTTAAGTGGTGTTGAAGACCGGGTCCTGCGCGGCAGGACTGCTATGAAACCCGCCAGGGCTGAAAGGCAGCAACGGTAAATAGTGTGTTCTGGGTGCCGCAGGGTCACCTGGTTGGAGCCGGCTGGCTCAGGCAAGCTATTGGGGTTGATCGAGATTCCGGTGCACGGTCTCATAAATTGAATTACAGACGAATGATTGTCCCCCCTCCCCACGGAGCGGGGGATCGTTGTTTTTGGGCACAAAATATTCCGGCGCAGGTCGGGATCCACCCTAAGATAGGCGAAACTTTCCCCCCCGACCCCTTTCCTCGAACTATCATTTATATGTGCCGGTTTGGGACGGCGAGGACGGGGAGGTTGATGCGCCGATAAACCCAAACTGGTACAATTCATCAAGGAAAAACACGTGTACGACGAATCATTATCCGCCCGCACCAAGAGACTGCTGGCCCAGTATGGCCTGCGGCCGCGCAAGGGTCTGGCTCAGAACTTCCTCATTGACCACGGAGTGCTGGATGTGACAATGGAAGCCGCCCAAATCACGTCTGAGGACATTGTGGTGGAGGTGGGACCGGGGCTCGGCACGCTAACGAGAGAACTGGCGGCGCGGGCGGGGCGGGTGATAGCCATTGAGCTGGATGAAAAGCTGACAGTGCTGTTACGCGAATCGCTGGCCTCATTCACCAATTTGACGATCATTAACCAGGATGTCCTTGAAACAGACATCGCCGAATTGCTGAAATCCAGCGGGCTTGAGGGCAAACCATATAAACTGGTGGCGAACCTGCCTTATTACATCACCCAGCCGGTACTGCGGCATTTTCTGGAAAGCAAAGTTAAACCGACGCTGATACTGGTGCTGATGCAAAAAGAAGTGGCGCAGTCCATAATCGCTAAACCTGATGACATGAGCATACTGGCGGTCAGCATCCAGCTTTACGGTAAGCCAAAAATCATCAAAAAGGTTGCCCCCGGGGCCTTTTACCCCCCACCCGATGTGACCTCCGCGCTGTTGAAAATCGACGTTTTCCCGAAACCGGCAGTGCCGGTGGAAATCGACAGCTTTTTCCAATTGGTACGGGCGGGGTTCTGCGCAGCGCGCAAGCAGCTGGCAAACTCCATCAGCCAGGGGCTGGGCATCAGCAAAGAAGAAACACTCGCCATACTGGAAAAAGGGGGGATCGCACCGGAACGCCGGGCGGAGACGATGAGCCTGGAGGAATGGGGCAAGCTCTGGAGAGCGCGGGAGGACTTGAATGTGAAATGATTACCATCAAGGCGCCCGCTAAAATTAACCTGACGCTGGAGGTCCTGAGAAAAAGGGCGGACGGCTACCATGAGGTCCGCAGCGTGATGCAGACCATTGACCTGTGTGACACGCTTCATTTTAAGAACTCAGAAAAGACGAAGATAACCGGCAAAAAGGACGGTTGGAATCCAGACCTCAGCCTGGTCACCAAAACAGTTGCTCTACTACGCGCCGAGACCGGTTGCCCCGAAGGGATTCAGATCATAGTCGAGAAAAAGATACCTTTGATGGCGGGGTTGGGCGGGGACAGCAGTGATGCAGCGGCAACCCTCATGGGGCTAAACCAGGCATGGAATCTAAAATTGACCCCGGACAGATTGATAGAAATCGCGGCTAAGCTGGGATCAGACGTGCCGTTTTTCATTCGCGGGGGGACGACTCAAGCGGCGGGGCGGGGAGAAATTCTGACCGCATTAAAACCTCCGGCGATGCCGGTCTGGTTCGTGGTCATCATGCCTGACACTAAAAATGTCCCGGGCAAAACAGGGCGCATGTACAGCGCCCTGAAATCATCGCAGTACACAGACGGGCGAAAAACGGACTCTTTAGTTAAGTTATTGGAGGAAGGCAAGCCATTTGGGGATGACTCGCTCTACAACGTTTTTGAAAAACCGGCGGAAGAGGTTTATCCCAGGTTGGAGCAATACAAAGATATCCTGCTGAAACTGGGGTCGGGGAAGGTGAACCTGGCTGGGAGCGGCCCGGCGTTATACGTGATGGTGGATGAACTGGGGCGGGGTGAAGAGTTAGTGAAAGGGTGCAGGGAAACAGGGATGGAGGCATGGGTGGGGGGAGTGTATCCCAATAAATAAAAAGTGTTTGACAAAATCTAAATGACGATGCTATCCT
>JANYKH010000319.1 GCA_025358235.1 Chloroflexota bacterium | reverse complement strand
GCATGCCGCGCAAATCGACTTACTTTTATCCCAAGCTGCCCTCCGGCCTGATAATCCACAAGATAGCGGGGTAAGGCACTGTTTTAACCGGGCGTTTAAAACAGTGCGTTTAGATTGACCGCGTTTTGGGCATGTGTTAGGATTTAATCATCTTTACCCTTTTATTAAACCGGAGGCATCAGTAAACCAGAATATGGCCGCGGCGGAAGAATTAGCCGGCTTTAGGATCGAACAAGACAGCATTCTTACCATAGGTGTGTTCGACGGCGTCCACCTCGGCCATAA
The DNA here is from genome assembly GCA_025358235.1 of Chloroflexota bacterium. GTDB lineage: Bacteria > Chloroflexota > Dehalococcoidia > Dehalococcoidales > RBG-16-60-22 > JACPQH01. Next base: position 5,568 of record JANYKH010000319.1, on the reverse strand, counting down.
ATACCTGATTTCCCGCCTGGTGCAGGAAGCCCTCAAAAGGCACATGCTGGCCGGCGTCATCACCTTCCGCAACCACCCTCTGGAACTGCTTTCCCCCAAAGCAGGCATTTGCATGCTGACTGACCTTGAGGAACGCATCCGCCTGATTAAAAATGAAGGCGTAGACTTTGTAATCCCCTTAACTTTCAGCCAGGAACTGGCCCAAACCAGCGCGCGCGGCTTCGCGGAGCTGCTGCAAAAACACCTGAAAATGAAAGGACTGGTTTTGGGGCCGGACTTCGCGCTCGGCTGCAACCGGGAAGGCGATATCAAAACCCTGACGGAAATCGGCGAAGAGATGGGATTCACGGTTACGGCTGTCACGCCGCTCAAACTCGATACCCTCACACCCAGCAGCACCGCGATAAGAAACGCTTTAACAGAAGGCGATATGGACAAAGCCGCCAAGCTGGCAGGACGGCCCTTTTCATTGACCGGAACGGTGGTGAAAGGGGCGGGGCGGGGCACAACCATCGGCTTCCCGACGGCCAACTTGAAAATCGAACCATGCCACGCCATGCCGGCGGACGGTGTTTACGCCACCTGGGCGCACGTCAATGGAGATACTTACCCGGCAATGACCAATATCGGTACATGCCCCACCTTCGGGGAACTGCCCAGAACAGTCGAGGTGTTCATCCTCGATTTCAGCAAGAATATTTATGGCAAAGAGCTCAGGGTAGACTTTCTGAAAAGAGTCCGCGAAGAGAAGAAATTCAAAAGCGTCGAAGAATTAAAACACCAGATGTCTCAGGATATTATAAAAGGTAAGGCTTTTCTTGAAAGCCAGGCAAAAAAGGAAGTCAAACGTTAATAAAATGACGAATGCAAAACCGTTAACCGCCAAAGAACTGCACCGCTTGTTACACCGCGGGGTATCAGACCTCATCGTCGAAAGCGAGATGGTGGCCCTGCTGCAATCAGGCAAGAAACTGCGGCTGAAAGAAGGGTTTGACCCCACTTTCCCGGATATTCACCTGGGGCACATGGTGGGTCTGCGCAAACTACGGCAGTTCCAGGAATACGGGCACCACGTGGTACTGATCGTGGGAGACTGGACGGCACAAATCGGCGATCCGACGGGCGTATCTGTGACGCGGCCCATTCTAACCGCAGACCAGGTAAAATACAATGCCGAAACTTACATGAAACAGTTCTTTAAAATTGTAGATAAGGACCAAACAGAAGTCCGCTGGCAGAGCGAATGGTTCGCGGATTTTAAGCTGGCTGACGTGATTAAACTCACGAGTAAATTCACGGTGGCCCAGTTCCTGGCCCGTGACGATTTCAACGCGCGGTTCACTTCCAACCGGCCTATCGCCCTGACGGAATTCCTTTATCCCCTGCTGCAGGCTTACGACTCGGTGATGGTCAAGGCGGATGTGGAGTTCGGAGGGCAGGACCAGAAATTCAATTTCCTGGTAGGCCGGGAATTACAGACCATCATGGGCCAGCCACCCCAGCAGTGCCTGATGACACCCCTTCTGGTAGGCACTGACGGCGCGCACAAGATGAGCAAGAGCCTGGGCAATTACATCGCGGTGAACGAAGCGCCGGAGCAAGCATTCGGCAAGGTTATGTCAATCGCCGATAACATGATACTCCCCTATTATGAACTCCTGACGGATGTTCCAGACGAAGAAATCGCGGAATTCAAGAAGGATATGGAAGCGGGCAAAAACCCGATGGAATTGAAGAAGCGGCTGGCGGGAGAGATCGTTACGCAGCTGCATAACAAAGAAGCCGCAGTCGAAGCGGATAACGTTTTCACCCGGACAGTGCAGAAGCATGAACTGCCTGATCAAATTCCGGAAATTTGTTACGATATAAGCGGACAAGTTGACCTTCGGGACTTAATTTGCATTACCGGTCTGGCCGCCAGCAAGAGCGAAGCCGGGCGGCTGGTGCAGCAGGGCGGGGTCAGCCTGGACGGAGAAAAAGTAACGGTTAACGTCTGTTCCGTCAAAAACGGGTGCATTATCAAGGTGGGCAAACGCCGGTTTGCCAAAATAATCGATACAAAGGCCGCCAAATAGTTAAGTCCGATATTAAGAGGGAGAGAAGATGAAACAACTCCGTATCCCCGGGCCAACTCCATGCCCGCCTGAAGTCCTTCAGGCGATGAGCAGGCAGATGATCAACCACCGCGGCGAGGAGTTCCGGAATATCCTGGCCGATGTTACCGCTAAGACGAAGCAGGTTTTCCAAACAAAGAACGAACTGCTCATCCTCACCAGCGCCGGCACGGGCGGCCTTGAGGCTGCTGTGGTCAATCACCTCTCCCCCGGAGATAAGGTACTGGGCGTCAGCATCGGTCTATTCGGCGATAGGTTCGCCAACATCGCCAAGATCTACGGCGCGGACGTCACCCTCCTGAAATTTGAGATGGGCAAGGCCGCTGATCCCGATATGGTCAAGAAAGCACTGGACGCTGATCCCAAGATCAGGGCTGTCCTGGTAACCCATAATGAAACCTCAACCGGCATCACCAATGATCTGGCCGCCCTGGCCAAGGTGATCAAGTCATATGACAAACTGCTGATGGTAGACGCCGTGAGCAGCATGAGCTCGGTAAACGTGCCCGTGGACGCCTGGAAACTTGACGTGGCCGTATCCGCTTCTCAGAAAGGCTGGATGGTCCCGCCGGGACTGGCCTTTATCAGCATGAGCGAAGCCGCGGTTAAAGCACAGGCGGTTTCCAAAATGCCGAAATTCTACTTCGATCTGGCGAAAGCCAGAAAATCCGCGGAATTACGGGAGACACCATGGACTCCGGCAATCTCAGTATTCTTCGGGATGCAGGTTGCCCTGGATATGCTGCTTAAAGAGGGCCTGCAGAACGTCTACGCCCGGCATATTGCCCTCGCCAAGACGACGCGGGAAGGTATGAAATCGCTGGGACTTGACCTGCTTGCGGATGAGAAATACGCTTCCAACACGGTCACGGCGGTCCGCGCCAACCACGGCATCGATTACAAGAAACTGTCAAAGATTATGCGTGAAGAGTTCGACATTACCATCGCCGGCGGACAGGGCGAACTTGAGGGCAAAATCTTCAGAATCGGCCATATGGGTTGGGCCTTCGAACCGGAAATCAAGGAATGTATCGCCGCGCTGAAATTGGCGCTGCCCAAAGCCGGATACGTTAAATAGTCGAGATAAAATAAAAAGAAGAATCGATGGGATATTTGTTTAAGGAAACGGTGAGAAAATGAAAGTACTGGTAACGGATCATCTGTCTGAAGAAGGGCTGTCCATCCTGCGCGAATGCGCCGAAGTGGATGCCAAAGTAGGCCTTAAAGCGGAAGAAATCATCAAGATCATCGGAGAATATGATGCCCTGCTGGTACGCAGCCAGACGAAAGTCACGGCGGATATCATCCAGGCCGGCAAAAAACTCCAGGTGATCGGACGGGCGGGCGTGGGCATCGATAATATCGATGTTGAAGCGGCGACCCGCTGCGGTATCATCGTCGTCAACGCGCCCACGGGCAACACCGTTTCGGCAGCGGAACACACCATCGCGCTGATGCTGTCACTCGCGCGGCACATCCCGGCGGCCAACGCCTCGCTCAAGGGCGGGCTGTGGCGCCGCAACGATTTCATGGGCATCGAAGTGCGGGGTAAGACCCTGGGCGTAATCGGCCTGGGCAACGTCGGCTCCGAAGTGGCGCAAAGAGCCCGCGGCCTCCAGATGAGAGTTATCGGGTTTGACCCGTTCATTTCCGCGGACCGCGCGGCCAAGCTGAACGTCGAAGTCGTCCCGATGGAACAGATTTACAAAGAGGCGGATTTCATCACGCTGCATATCCCCCTGACGAGCCAGACGAAGGGCATGGTCGGCGCGAAAGAAATCGCCATGATGAAGCCCACGGTGCGGATTATCAACTGCGCCCGCGGCGGACTTATTGACGACAACGCGCTGGTCGAAGCCCTGAAAGCCAAGAAAGTGGCGGGCGCGGCCATTGACGTATTCGAGAAAGAACCCACGACCGCGAGTCCGGTCTTCCAATTTGAGAATGTTATCGTGACCCCCCACCTGGGCGCCTCCACGGAAGAAGCCCAGGTTACCGCGACCAAGGATGTCGTCAACCAGGTTATCGACGTGTTCAAGGGCGAACCGGCCCGCTATGCGGTGAACGCACCCTTTATCCCTGCGGAAACGCTGGCGACCCTGATTCCCTATTGCCGCGTGGCGACAACTGTCGGCAAGCTTGTCCGGCAGCTGGCGCAGGGGCAGGTTAATTCCGTCAAGGTAAGATACGAAGGCGAGATTTCAGAATATGACACCAACGTCCTGAAAGCATCCATCATCGGCGGACTGCTGGAAGGCATCAGCGAAGAGCGCGTCAACATCGTTAACGCGAACCTTGTAGCCACCCGGCGCGGGCTGGTCGTAGTCGAGCAGAAAGACCAGGCCTGTTCCAACTACAACAGCATGATCACGGTAGAAGTGGTCACAAGCGCTGGCGCAGTGACGGTGGGCGGAACGGTCCTGAACGACGAACCGCATATCGTACGAGTCAACAGCTACTGGCTGGACATCGTCCCGACGGGCAACTACTTCCTGTTCTCCGATCACCGGGACCGGCCGGGCCTTATTGGCGCGGTGGGCAAGATCACCGGTGACGCGGACATCAACATCAGTTCCATGCACCTGGGCCGGTTGAAATCACGCGGTCAGGCGTTAATGGTACTGGCGCTGGACGAACCGCTGACCGAGAAGCACATGAAACAGGTAATGGCGCTTCCGGATGTGTATACCGCCAACCTCGTCAAGCTGTAAATCGGGCCTGAATAAAAGCCGAGCCCTCCGTCCCATCAGGACGGGGGGCTTTTTTTATGTGGTGGAGGGGAGGAACCATTCGAATATTTTAACTTAATAAACCTGGAAACCCTGGAAACGGACGTTGTAGCAATGCACATTGCTCGAGTAGCGGTATGCTGCCACGTTAACGCTTTCTCCAGAATAAAGGTATATCAGGCAAGTGCCACCGAGCGTATAACCCCCGGTGATGGTCTGGGTAAGGTTATTAGCCCAGTAACCCATTTGGCTCCCATTTTTGAAAATGGACAGTGAATAAGTGGCAGCACCTGAGGCAACGTCAACCTCAAATTCGGCGTAAGTTGCGAATTGATATAATCCGTTTGCTGGTGCAGTGAACTTCCCGGTTGAGGCATCAAACCGGGAGCCATCGTTCCAGTCTACCCAGGGATAGCCAGTCGCGGGCACAGATATTCTGGGGGTGAAGCTAGCATCTACAATATTCGCGTTTCGAGCGATAAAAGACACCCTGGGGGCAGAAGTGCCCGGTATCCCTTGCGGCCCTGGCACACCCTGGGGACCTCGAGCACCGGTATCACCCTTGAGACCCTGTTCACCCTGAGGTCCCTGAGCACCGGCCAATCCTGTATCACCTTTTGGCCCTTGAGGCCCTATTGGGCCAATTAAACCTGGTTCACCTTGCGGCCCGGCAGGCCCTTGTGTACCGGTTGGTCCTTGTAGACCCTGTATGCCCTGTGGGCCCT
>JANYKH010000290.1 GCA_025358235.1 Chloroflexota bacterium | reverse complement strand
TCCGCGCGGAACTTGGTGCGGGTAAACACCAGCACTGATTCTGATTCAATCTGCTTGAGCAGCTTGATAAGCATCTCAGTTTTAAGGTTAGCTTTTACCGGGTAAATGGCGTGTGAAACCGTCGCGGCGGGGGCGGCAAAGCCGATCTGCACCGTGACGGGGTCATGGAGAATTTCATTTACCAATTTGCGAATATCAGTCGGCATGGTGGCAGAGAATAACAGAGTCTGCCGGGGGTTCATTAAGCACTGCAGAATATTCTTGATATCGGGCAAAAAGCCCATATCGAACATTCTGTCCGCTTCGTCGATAACCAGAATTTCAATTCTCGAGGGGTTGACCGTGCCTTTCCAGAGATGGTCCAGCAAACGGCCGGGGCAAGCGACGACGATTTCCGCACCGGCGCGGACTTTACGGACCTGCTGATCCATGCCCACGCCGCCATAAATAGCGACGGCACGTAAACCGGTACTGGCCCCAAGACTACCAAACACATCGCAAATCTGTTCTGCCAGTTCACGGGTGGGTGAAATGATCATGGCGCGCACGTGGCCGCGGGGGCCGGTCATCAGGCGCTGAAGGATGGGGAGAACGAAGGCGGCGGTTTTTCCGGTGCCAGTCTGGGCGAGGCCGATAATATCTTTGCCTTCAAGAATATGCGGAATAGCTTCCGCCTGAATGGGCGTCGGGTCGGTGTAGCCGCAAGTGCGTACGCCTTCCATGACGCGGGGATTTAGATTAAAAGTTTCAAAACTCATAGACTCCTCAGTGTGATTAGAAATATTATTTTTAGAATTGGTGTTTTTGGGCAAACCGTCACCGAGTTGCGCCTGATTTGCCGTACCGGTTGCAGGGGGAGCAGTTGAAACTTCAGACCAATGTGGATTTGGGCGAAGCCCTGATGATAAATTCCCCGGACGCGTGGAGCGGATAGTACGTCTGTTACGGGGATTAACCGGTTCGGAAGGGTTAATTGGATGACCTTTACTCATAAACCTTAGTTGTTGTTCGGGTCATCTGATACTTTGATGGATCTGCGTGGACATACCGGGGATTCATGGAAGCACAATAACCTAAACTTCAAACTGGTTACATTATAACACATTATGGCAAGCGTGTAAAAAACGTGCGACCGGAACGCTATGAAACGTTCAATTTGAGTCTGACTAGCTGTTATTTGCCGTTTTTGGTCGCTCTCCCGTAGATATATTCAAGGCTACGCGCGACTCTCTCCCAGGAATAGTTTTGCACTTCGGCAAGGTTGTTCTCCTTGGTGCGGGATTCAAGACCAGGGTCGTCCAACAGAGAGTTTATCTTTAGAGACAGGTCGGCGGGGCTATTCGGCTCGACAAGCAGGCCGTTAACGCCATCCTGGATGATATCCGTCAGCGCGCCGATGCGGGTGGCAACGATGGGAAGGCCGGCAGCCATGGCCTCGAGGACGCTCACGGGAAAGCCTTCGCTCAGGCTGGGTAAAACGAAGACATCCGACGCCGCGAGGTATTCCGGTACCTGACTGTTCAGGATTTTGCCCTCGAAACGGACGTTGTTTGAGAGGCCTTCGCGCTTCACCATTTCTTGCAGTTCCGCGATTTCTCCGCCACCCCCGGCTATTACCAGCAAGACCCCGGGGGAATGGACTGAAATGGCTTTCATGGCATATATCAGATACCGGACGCCTTTCATGGGGCGAAGCGTGCCGACAAATACCAGCACCTTTTTGTCCGGCTGGATATTTAATTTCCGGCGTGATTGGAGTCTATCAAGTCCCGAAAAAGCCGCAGCATCGATGCCGTTCGGTATTACTTCGGCGTCCCGTTTGAACTGGCGCTGCATCGCCTGGGCCATGTCCCCGGTCAGGGCGATCAGGGCGGAAGCGTCTCTCACCGCCTGCCTGAAGGGGAGGTGGGAGAAAGGGGGCGGGACGTAAACGTCATCCCCGCGGCCATAAATGACGTAGGGTATGCCGAGCAGTTTCTTCGGCCACCAGGCATAACGGGCCATACCTATAGTCTGAGCATGGATAACGTCCGGTTTTAGCTTCTTGATTTCATTGAATATCCGGTTGCAGAGGGAAAGACTGCCAAGGACAGGCCGCTTGATGATTTTGAGCCTGTGCAGATTGAAGCCTTCAACCTCGCTGTAAGCCGGCAGTCCCTGATCGAGCGTGGTGAGGACGTGGACATCATGCCCTCTGGAAGCAAGGGCGCGGGCCATGTTCCAGGTGGCGATTTCCGTGCCGGCCTGCCAGCGTGGGGGGAATTGGCCGACCAGAATGGCGATTTTCATCGGTGGTTACCTATCTGCCCGCGCCGGAGGGAATCTGATTTTCAAAATAAATATCGTACCAGAGTTCAAGGGCGAACAGGGTCCAGATTAGCGACGCCCCTGACATGCTTAATTTACCGCCGTCGATGCGGGCGGTCAGTTCCCGGATGCGGTCCCGTTTGAAGGTTTCTTTCACCAGACGGCCTTCCGTGAGTTTTTGGGTGACCATCTGTTTCAGGCTGCCCTGTATCCAGGAATTAAGTGGTGTGCCGAATCCCTGCTTCTTGCGCCAGACGATATCCGGGGGCAGCAGGTCTTCAACCGATTTGCGGAAGATGTATTTTTCAACCCCGTTTTTAATTTTCATTTCCGGCGAAAGGGAAAAGGCGAAGCGTACGATTTCCTTGTCCAACAACGGCAGGCGCTCCTCAATGGAGTTGGCCATGGTAGCTTTATCCGCTTAATCACTAGATTCGATTGAAGTCAAAAAGAGTAAAAACTAATTTGTATGAAAATCAAAGCTAATTATGACTTATTAGC